>JACPAP010000187.1 GCA_016180765.1 Gemmatimonadota bacterium | reverse complement strand
TCGCCGCAGTCGAGCGCCTGCTCGATGGGGGCTCGCTCCCACCTCCCGCCCGGCGCGACCCAGCTCGCGGTCCAAGAAGTAGCGGCCCTTGAGGGCTTCCTGGAGGGGAATGGAGGGGTCCATGCTGGGTGGGAGCGTGGCCCAGAATGGACCCCTGGGCGTGCGGCGGCAAGGCGGCGCGGGGGGTGGCCTACCCGGACATCGTCCGCGATGAGTGCCTCACCAAGGGGCAGAGGAAGGCGCTCCCCCGCCTGGCGGCGGCCGAGCGGGCAGCCGCTGACGACGCGTCCACCCGCTCGGAGTTGGAGCACCTTCGGTAGGAGATCCTGCGCGACCCGGCTGCCTAGGGGCCGGGTCTTACCGCCCGGACCACGCTTCCGCGAAGAGCAAGCTGTCCACCGGCCCATCGGTCGGGGATTCGAGCCTGCCGTCGTCGCTCCGGTTGCGCGGGTCCGTGACTCCGGAACAGGCCAACAGCCCCAGGATTCCCACGATACCCGCCAGGTGGATCAACCGCTTGCTCGACATGCCTGCCTCCTGTGTGTGCGCCGGTTGCGGCGCGTGAAGAGGTTGCGTTCACGGCAGGCAACCTAGAGATCGGCGGACCCACGGCGGTCAGGTAAACGAAGGCCTGAGTCAGGTGGGGAGCTGCTTGAGGAGGTCCCACTGCTCGCGCACCTAGGCCGCGGTCGCCGCGAGATCGAGACCGAACAGCAGCCGCCGCATGTCGTTCAAGTACGAGGGTGAGTGAGACGACGGAGCACGAGGCATAACGCGCGGGGTGGGCTCGGCGAGGTTCCCCGCGCAGGTCGGGAGTCGCGGAAGGAATAGCCAGTGGGGCGTGCAGATGTCCGGAATATTGAGGCGGAGCGCGGGCCCGCGGGACTGCTGCGTTTCCGCCGGGAGGGATGCCAGGACGGACTCGACGCGGCGGGTCAGCTCCGGGGCCCACACCCGGGTCCGCCCACCCTCCTTTGGTGGCGCCACTTGCCGGCGCGAGAAGGTGACGATCACGGAGGCAACGTAGGAGGAGGCGCACCTACGGCAGTCAGGTGAATGGCGGGCAGAATCAGGTAGTCCGGACTGCGAGGTCCGGGGACCAGAGGGAGGATCGGTCCGGCGGCGCGAGAAGCCGCGCCGGCCGGGTCTGATTATGGGTTACCGCACCACGCGCAGCGGAGATCCGGATCGTCGAAGTAGCCGTAGTGCCCGCAGTACTGGATCTGCCCCTCCGGGCACTGGATGTCGCAATCCCCGCTGCCGGCGCAGTTGGAGCAGATGATTCCGGGGCAGCTCTCGTCGGAACACGCGACGGCCCCGACGGTGAGAGCCAGCGTCAACAGCAGGGGTCTGATGCCGCGCATAAGACGGTCCTTTCCGAGAAGACGGTCTCCCCAGGCAACGCCATAGTACGCCCACCGCAGACCTGGTCAAGCCTGAAGCCGGTCACGCCCCGCTGAGGCCGGGCGCTTGACAGATACCGCTGGGCGCGACAATTGAAGCACCCATGAAGCTCCAGCGGGACGGCGACCGAATCGTCCTCGCGGTTCAGACGCGGCACCTCAAGGCGGCGGGTGTGGGCTTGGCCGTCCTTGCGGTCGCGGCCGCGGTGGCGCTGGGTCGCCGGGCGCTCGGCGCCTCCAGAGAGGTAGCGAGCGCCGATTCGCTGGCCTGGGCGGCCGCGCCCCGGTTCGACGTCGCCGTGACCGACCGGCCGTTCACGGGCTCGACCGGAGCGCCGGTGACCATCGTCGAATTCACCGACTACCTGTGCCCATTCTGCCGCCGCTTCGCGAACGAGACGCTTCCGGCGGTGCTGGTGACCTACGGGGACCGCGTGCGCTACGTGGTGAGAAACTTCCCGGTCCAACCGGTCAATCAGATGGCGTTCCCTGCCGCGGAGGCGGTGGAGTGCGCCTATCGCCAGGGGCGCTTCTGGGAGTACCGCGACGCGCTCTTCAGGGATGTCACGCGGCTCGACTCCGGGCGCCTCCTGGCGCTGGCCGGACCCGTGGGCCTCGACTCGGCGGCGTTCGCCCGGTGCGTGGCCGAGCGAGCGACCCGGGCCGTGGTGGAGCACGACCTGCTCGACGCGTGGAGCTACGGCGTGTCCGGCACGCCGACCTTCTTCGTCAACGGCCGCCGGTTCCGAGGCTTACGGTCACGGGAGCAGTTCGAGCGGTACATCGAGTTCGCGCTGAACCAGCGGGCGCGAGCGGCGCCGACCCCCGCCGCGATTAGAAGAGGTAGGTGAGGCTCAGGTACCCGAGGTGCGCCGTGTAGCCCGGCGCCAGGTACCGCCCCAGGTTGAACAGCCGGTTGCCCCACTGGTGCGATCGCGAGGTATCCCGCAGCAGGAACTCGCTGCCGACCGGCTCGTACCAGGAAGTCGAGACCTCCTGCTGCCAGTCCTCGATCTTGTAGTAGTCGTAGGTGTAGCCGGCGACCATGGTGACGTCGCGCACCAGAGGGAACTCGAGCCGCAGATCGGCGATGTGGGACTCGTGCCGCACGGGCGGCGGCGTCTGGAAGCCGAACTGGTGGTTCGCCGGAAACGCGGTGCCGTCCCAGTTGGCCACCCCGAACCCGGCGTACACGATATCCATCTTGCTGAGGGACATGGTGTAGTTCGCCGACACGGTCGCTCGGCTGGGAACGATGTCGAACGTGGCCCCGGCGCCGCCGTACCAGGTCCGCTCGTCGAAGTCCGCCGTCCATTCGCTTCCCGCCCGGGTCCAAGGGCCCAGCTCGGCCGTCGCGACCGCGCTGGGATTCTGTTTGTTGTTCTCGTTGAACTCGATCGAACGCTGACTCGTCTCACCCTGGTCCCGCCCGATCGACGCGTTCAGGCTGACGCGCTCGGCGGGCTCGAAGAATAGGTCCACGCTCACCTGCCGCCGTTCGGAGCGCAGCAGGCCCAGCTGATCGCCCGGGGTCGTCGCCAGACTATCCGCCAAAGCCCGTCTCAGCAGCGGCTGGACCGGCTGCACGTCCGAATCGAAGTCATCACGCTGGTATCCGAGCTTGGTCGAAAGCGAGAACGTGGAGCCGGGCGTGAGGCCGATGGTGAGGTCCACTCGATCGCGCCGGCGATCGGAAACGTCGTAGCGCCGCATGTCGGGGTGGTCGTTGAACGTGAATTGGGGGTTGTCGTTATCGGTGCCCGCATCCGCAGCCGTGTACCAGTAGCTCTGCTGCGTCACCTGCCAGTCGTAGGCCCCGCCGTCCCGGTCGCCGTGCAGGTACTTGGCGCGAAGCGACAGCCAGCCGACCGGCTGGGCTCGCCAACTCGCGCGGAAGAGATTCTCCGATGTCGCGGCCTCGCGGTATTCCCGGCCCACGTCCTCAAGCTCGAACCCCAGCCCGAGGCTGCTCTTCCACCACCCAAGCCGCAATGTCGCATCGGCGCCCGCGTTCTCGCGGTCCCAGGCAATGGGCAGGCTGACCCGCTTGTTCTTGAAGCTCACCGTGCCGTTCACGTTGCTGGCGTCCGAGGTGGCGTACTGCCATTGACTCGACGGCGTCTCATTCTCGAGATCGAAGCGGCGGTAAAACGCGCGTAGGCTGACGCGCCGGATCGGGACGATCGAGTACTCCGCGCTGAAGTTGATCGTGTTCATATGCGCGTCCGCGGCGACACGCGGCAGCGTGCGGTTCGCCAGCGTGTCCACCTGGTAGGCGTACGGCACCAGGGTCTCGTCTTGCTCCATGCGTCCGTACGAGAAGCTCACGGCCAGGCGGCTGTCCAGCGGCAGACTGGCGCCGGCGCTCACGGTCGCGTTGTGATACCGGTTGTCCGGCGCCAGCGGCCGGCGGCCGTACGTCCCGATCAGCCGGTCCCAGGTATCGAAGGAAGCGCCCGCCTGGGGGCTGGCGTACACGTTCTGCCAGACCAGCTCGTCCACCTGGTTGGCGAAATCCGAGAACAGATACTCGACCCGGGCCTGGTAACGGCCGCCATCGAACCCCACCGCCGCCTTCAGATCGCCCGTGCGGTAGTCCACCGGCTCGGCCAGCTCGATGTTGAGCGTCCGCGGCGGCCGGTCGCCGATGGGCCCGTAGCTTGGGCGGCTGCCGGTTTTGGTCCGACGGGTATAGCCGACCGAGAGATCCAGGGCTTCGATGCCGTCATAGCGAAACCCCACCGTGCCCGTGTTGGTTTGGGTCCCGAGCTCAATGGGCCGGACGAACGAGGCCGCGTACGCCGCGATCACGGTATCGCTGGCGAGCACGGATGGGGCATTCGCCGCCACGGTGTTGAGCCGCTTGAACGGGATCACCATCGTTTGCGGCACTTCCAGGCGCCCCGGCGTGCGCTCTAGGTAGGGACTCTGGGCTTTGTTGCTCAGGAGGTGCGGGATCTCGTTCCACCCGAGGTCGAAGCGCCAGAAGCCCACGTCGCCGCCCGCCAGGTGCAAACGCTGGTCGCGGCGACTCACGTTAGTCCCCGCCAGGTCGAAGAACAGGCCCTGCGGGTTCAACCCGTCGAGCCGGAAGTCCAACAGGTAGACGTTGTCGCGCAGGTCACGATACTCGGTGAACTTGCTCGAGCTCGTGTTGTTGTCGAGCTGCTGCACTCCGCTGGTGAGGCGTCCCGACGTCCGGACCGCGGACGTATCCTGCGCCGGC
>JACPAP010000130.1:25855-32053 GCA_016180765.1 Gemmatimonadota bacterium | reverse complement strand
CTGGGCGACGTACGCGGCCAGGTGGTCTGGGACCTCTACGGCGGGGTGGGGGACGCGGCGCGACTGCTGGCCGCCCGCGGTGCCCGCGTCTTCAGCGTGGATCGAGATCGTACCGCCATCGCCTGGGCCCGCCAACGGGCGGGTGCGGGCCAGGAGATCGAGTGGTTCGCGGGCCTGGTGGAGGAGACTCTGCATCGTTTGCCGGAGCCCGATGCGGTGGTGGTGAACCCGCCGCGCGCGGGCCTGGTGGCGCGGGTGAGCGCCGCCCTCCAGGCGTGGGGCCAATCCCGCCCGGGCGCACGACTCTGCTACGTGTCGTGCGATCCGGCGACGCTCGCCCGCGACCTGACCCGCCTGCCGGCATTCTCCGTCACCAGAGTGCGGGCGTACGACCTTTTCCCCCATACCAGCCACGTCGAGACCCTGGCGGTGCTCCGGCGCGGATGAAGTTCACCGTGACCATCGCGGGCCGGGACCTGGAGGTGGAGGTGCTGGGGCCCGAGGTGCGGGTGGGCGGACGGAGGTTCGCGGCGGCCCTGCTGCGCGTGCCCGGCACCCCAATCTACCATCTCGTCTCCGAGCGAAACTCGCGGACCTACGCCCTGCTCAGGCAGGGCGCCAACTGGCAGATCCAGCAAGGCGGGGAGGTGTGGCCGGCCGAGGTGGTAGACGAACGGACGGCGCAACTGCGGGCCTTGCTGAAGGACCAGCGGAAGCAAGACGCGCCGGGCTTGGTGCGGGCCCCTATGCCGGGCTTGGTGCTTCGGGTCGACGTCGAAGCGGGCCAGGAGATCGCGGCCGGCGCCGGGTTGGTGGTGCTCGAGGCGATGAAGATGGAGAACGAGATCCGATCGTCGGGACCCGGGCGGGTGAAGTCGGTATTGGTGGAACCGGGGCAGGCCGTGGAAAAAGGAACGCCGCTGGTCGAGGTCGTGGGTCAGGGTTGACCCCCGCACCGAGGGCCGCTAGCATAAGCGGCTACTCGGCTTTACGACTTTCATTCGCGGCCAGTGCCGCTCACGAAAAACGAGACCGGATGCGGACGTATACGCTTACGCCCAGTGAGATCAAGCACCGCTGGTACCTCGTCGATGCCGAAGGCGTGGCCCTCGGCCGGCTGGCGAGTGCCGTGGCGCAGATGATCCGCGGGAAGCACAAGCCGGAATTCACGCCCCACATGGACGGGGGCGATTTCGTGGTGGTGATCAACGCGTCCAAGGTGCGTCTCACGGGTCGGAAGCGGGAGCAGAAGCAGTATTTCCGGCATAGCGGCTACATGGGACATGAGCGCTTCACACCGGTGGCGCGCCTGCTGGAGACGCGTCCGGAGCGGGTGGTCCAGCGCGCGGTGTTCGGCATGCTGCCCAAGTCCACGCTGGGGCGGCAGGCGCTGCGCCAGAAACTCAAGGTGTACGGTGGGCCCGAGCATCCCCACGCGGCGCAGCAGCCCACGCCGGTAAGCGTGCGGAAGGGAGCCTGAGGAACGGTATGACGGTGGTGCAACCCGAACTGCGGTGGCACGCGGTGGGCCGGCGGAAGACGGCGGTGGCGCGGGTCTACCTGACCCCCGGCTCCGGTAAATGGGACGTCAATGGGCGGACGCTGGGAGACTACTTCCCCCGGCGCTCGCTGGTGCAGCACATCCAGGAGCCGTTTTCCGCCACCGATACGCTGGGCGCGTTTGACGTGCGGGCGCACGTAGTCGGCGGCGGCATGACGGGGCAGGCCGGCGCGCTGCGCCTGGGCGTGGCGCGGGCGCTGGTGGGGGCGGACGAGACCCACCGCCGCAAGCTCCGGACCCAGGGGCTGCTCACCCGCGATCCACGGGCGGTCGAGCGCAAGAAGCCGGGCCGGCCGGGGGCCAGGAAGCGGTTCCAGTTCTCGAAGCGGTAGGGCCGGGGACCGGGGTCCGGGGTCCGGGGACCGGGCTTGGGACCCGAACCCCGAACCCCGGCCCCCGTGTGGATCACTCACATCGCCGGATCCCTCGCGGGGTGTTCAGCGCTGCTGAATCGACGAGGGAGATGAAGGTGATGGCGGACTCAACCCAGGGACGAGGTTCATGACGCAGCCGCAGTTGCAGGACCTGCTCGAAGCCGGCGTGCATTTCGGTCACCAGACCCGGCGCTGGAATCCCAAGATGCGCCGGTTCATCTTCGCCGAGCGTTCGGGCATCTATTTGATCGATCTCCAGAAGACGCTGCGCCAGCTCCAGACGGCTCAGGAGCTGATGCGGGGGGTCGTGATGCGCGGCGAGGGCGTGCTGTTCGTCTGCACCAAGAAGCAGCTGAAGCCGATCCTGCGGGCGGAGGCGGAGCGCTGCGGCGCGTTCTGGGTGACGGAGCGCTGGCTCGGCGGGATGCTGACCAACTTCCACACCATCAAGAAGCAGATCGGCCGGCTCAAAGAGGTGGAGCAGGGACTGGAAGACGGTGCGTTCGAATTCTTCACCAAGAAGGAACAACTGCTGTTCGAGCGGGAGCGGCAGAAGCTGAACCGCAACCTCGAAGGCATCAAGAACATGAGCCGGTTGCCGGGCGTGCTCTATGTGGTGGATGCCAAGAAGGAGCGCATCGCCATCGCCGAGGCCAACAAGCTGGGCATCCCGGTGGTGGCGATCGTGGACACCAATGCGGACCCGGACCTGATCACGGTACCCATCCCCGGGAACGACGACGCCATCCGCTCGGTGTCGCTGATCACGCGGGCGCTGGTGGACGTGATCGCCGAAGCGCGCTCGCAGGTGCCGCTGCGCGAGGTGGCGGAGGAAGGCGAGGGCTACACCTACAGCACGGATACGGGGACGGAAGGGGAGGAGGAGGAGCGCCGGAAACGGCGGCGCGCCCGGCGACGGCGGCGGCCCAAGCCGGAAGCCATCGTGGCACGGCTCAAGAGCGAGCCGCCGGCGGAAGGGGAAGTCGGCGAGTCGCCCGGGGCGTCTGAAGGCTAAGGCTGCCGGCGCGGGACGACCAGCAGGGACCGCCGCTCCTGGGACCGCGGATGACGGTTCGGAGGCGGCGGTTTTCGTATACGGAACCAAGGGAGACGCGATTTTGGCCATGACGATTTCCGCAAAGGACGTGGCCGCGCTTCGGGCACGCACCGGGGCGGGCATGATGGATTGCAAGAACGCCCTGGAGGAGACCCAGGGCGACGTGGAGAAGGCCATCGCGCTCTTGCGCAAGAAGGGTATCGCCAAGGCCGAGAAGCGCGCGGGACGGGGCGCCACGGAGGGCCTGGTCGGCAGTTACCTGCACTTCAACGGCAAGGTCGGCGTGCTGGTGGAGGTCAACTGCGAGACCGACTTCGTGGCGCGCACCGACGACTTCCAGGGGCTGGTCAAGAGCCTGGCCCTGCACATCGCCTCGGCGGACCCCGTGGCGGTGTCGGTGGAGGATGTGCCCAAGGATCTGCTGGAGCGCGAGCGCGAGATTTATCGAGCCCAGGCCGCCGGATCGGGGAAGCCCGAGAAGGTGTGGGACAAGATGGTCGAGGGCAGACTCAAGAAGTTCTACGAAGAGCGCGTGTTGCTGGAGCAGCCGTTCGTGAAGGACGACCAGCAGACCGTGGGGCAACTGGTCAAGGCCGTGTCCGGCAAAGTGGGCGAGAACGTGGTGGTCCGCCGGTTCGTGCGCTTCCAGCTCGGCGAGGGCTGATGGGAGGCCTCAAGTACCGCCGCGCCCTGATCAAGCTCTCCGGCGAGTCCCTGGCCGGCGAGCCCGGCTTCGGGATCGACTTCGCGGTGGTCGATCGTCTGAGCGACGAGATCAAGACGGTCCACCAGCTGGGCGCCGCGATCGGCCTGGTGATCGGCGGCGGGAACATCATCCGCGGCACGGTGGCCAGCCAGCAGGGGCTGGACCGGGTGTCCGCCGACTACATGGGGATGCTGGCGACCGTGATCAACGCGCTGGCGCTGCAGGACATCCTGGAGCGCAAGGCGGTGGAGACCCGGGTGATGACGGCGATCCGGATGGAGGAGCTGGCGGAGCCCTACATCCGGCGGCGGGCCCAGCGCCACATGGAGAAAGGGCGCATCGTGCTGTTCGCGGGCGGGACCGGCAATCCCTACTTCTCGACCGACACCGCCGCGGTGTTGCGGGCGCTGGAGATCGAGGCCCAGGTGATCGTCAAAGCCACCAGCGTGGACGGTGTCTTCACGGCCGACCCCAAGCGCGACCGCACGGCCCAGTTCATTCCGGAAATCACCTTCCAGGAAGTGCTGGTCAAAGGGCTGGCGGTCATGGACGCCAACGCCTTCGGACTGTGCAAGGAGAACGGGTTGCCCATCGTCGTCATGAACGTCAACCAGCCCGGCGCGATCGCGAGGGTTCTGGCGGGCGAGCGCGTCGGCACCCTCGTCACATGAGCATGCCGACCACGTTACCGGACATCGCGAAGCGCGCCAAGGATGCCATGCACAAGGCGTTGGAGGGCACCAAGCACGAGCTGGCGACCATTCGCAGCGGGAAGGCCACGACCAGTCTCCTGGACACGGTGCGGGTCGAGGCGTACGGCCAACAGCTGCCGCTCAACCAGGTCGCCAGCGTGGCGGCGCCCGAGCCGCGCCTCATCACGGTCCAGCCGTGGGATCGCTCCATCATCGGCACGGTGGAGAAGGCCCTCCAGATGTCGGACCTGGGTCTCAACCCGTCCAACGACGGGACCGTGATCCGGGTGCCGCTGCCCCCGCTCACGGAGGGGCGGCGCAAAGAGCTGGTCAGGGTGGTCCACAAGCTCGCGGAAGAGGGCCGGATCAGCATTCGCCACGCCCGCACCGAGGCCCTGGCCCACATCAAAAAGCTGGAGCACGTCTCCGACGACGACAAGCGCCGCACCGAGAAAGAAATGCAGAAGCTGCACGACGACGCGATAAAGCAGGTGGACGCGCTGGTGCAGGGCAAAGAGCAAGAGATCATGGAGGTCTGACCCCCCCGATGGCTCATCAGCTGGCGCGTCGCATCGGCGTCGCGGCCATCGGCATCCCCGCCACCATCGGCCTCATCTACCTCGGCGGCTGGACGCTGGTCGCCGGCCTCGCCGTCATCGGGGTCCTCGGGGCGTTCGAGTTGTATCGCCTCGCCGCCCGGCAGGGGGTCCGGGCGCTGGTCGCCCCGGGGTGCATCGGCGCCGCGCTGATCCCGGCTGCCGCGTGGCTGGCGCTGCCGGCGGGTTACGCCCTGGCGCCGCGGTGGTTCGCGTTTCTCCTGGCGCTGTGGCTGATGGGCGTCATGGCCGCGGCGGTCGCCACTCGCGGGCCGAATCACGGCCCCACCGCCGGGGTGGGCGTGACCGTGCTGGGGGCAGTGTACGCCGGTGGACTTCCCGCCTTCCTGCTCCTGCTCCGGCATCCGGCTCCGCCGCCCGCCGCGATGGCCGGGACGGCGCTGGCCTGTTTCCCACTGGTCCTCACCTGGATCTGCGACACGCTCGCCATGGCGGGGGGCGCCCTGATCGGGGGACCCAAGCTGGCGCCCGTCTTGAGCCCGGCCAAGACCTGGGCCGGCGCGGTGACGGGCACCCTGGGAGCGTTGCTCGCGGCGATTGGCTACGGGCGCTGGGTGCTGGCCCCGCTGGGTGTGCCGCTGTCGCTGGCGATCCTGCTGGCCTCGGGGGCGGCGGTGGCGACGTTGGGGCAACTTGGCGATGTTGCAGAGTCCCTCTTCAAGCGCGAAGCGGGGGTGAAGGACTCAGGCGCATTGTTCCCGGGGCACGGCGGGGTGCTGGACCGGCTCGACTCCCTGTATTGGGCCGTCCCTGCGGTGGCTCTGGTCGTATCGGCCGGGGGCGGGCTGTGAGCATTGGCGTCGCGGTGCTGGGGTCCACCGGGTCCATTGGGACCGCGGCGCTCCGGGTGCTGGCCCGCCAGCGCGAGCGGTTCCGGGTCGTGGCCCTGACGGCACACGCCTCAGCCGATCTTCTGGAGCGACAGGCCAGGGAGACGGGAGCGCCCTTCGTGGGGCTGGTCCAGGGCAACGCCGGACGGAACCGGCGGTGGCCGGTCGGGCCCGAATGCCTGGTCGAGGCGGCCACGCATCCCGGGATCGAGATCGTGATCAACGCGATCGTGGGCGCGGCCGGCCTGCCCGCCACGCTCGCGGCCCTGCGGGCGGGCAAACGGGTCGCCCTGGCCAACAAGGAAACCCTGGTGATGGCCGGCGAGCTGGTGCTCTGCGCGGCGCGGGAGGGCCGGGGCGA
>JACPAP010000130.1:0-25798 GCA_016180765.1 Gemmatimonadota bacterium | reverse complement strand
ACGGTGGCGGAGGCGCTCAATCATCCGACCTGGCGGATGGGCCCCAAGATCACGGTGGACAGCGCCACGTTGGCCAACAAAGCGCTGGAAGTGATCGAGGGCCACTTCCTGTTTGGGCTTCCGTACGACGGGATCGAAGTGGTGCTGCACCCCCAGTCGGTGATCCATGCGCTTACCGAGTTCGCCGACGGATCGGTGCTGGCGCAGCTGGGCTTCCCGTCCATGGAGCTACCCATTCTGTACGCGCTCACGCACCCCGAGCGGCTTCCCGATGACGGGGTCAGGCGCTTCGATCCGGTTGCGGCGAGTCCCCTCACCTTCGAGCCGCTCGCGCCGGGGAGGTTCCCCACCTTCGATCTCGGTGTGGCGGCGGGCCGGAAGGGTGGGACCGGAGCGGCGGTGTTCAACGCCGCCAACGAAGTGGCGGTGCAGGCCTTCCTGGCCGGCCGGGTCCGGTTCGGGGCCATCGGCGAGACCATCGATGCCGTCCTCCAGGCTCACCAGGTTCAGCCGGCGAAGGCGCTGGAGGACGTGTTGGCCGCGGACCGATGGGCGCGTGAACGCGCGGAGGCCAGGTGCTCCTGACCATCGCGGCGGCCGTGGTGGTGCTTGGCGCGGTGATCTTCGTGCACGAAGTGGGGCACTTCCTGGCGGCCAAGGCCACCGGGGTCGGCGTCATCCGGTTCTCCATCGGCTTCGGGCCCGCCACCCCGCTCCGGTTCCGGCGGGGGGACACGGAGTACGTCCTGTCCTGGTTTCCGTTGGGCGGGTACGTGATGATGGCGAGCGAGGAGGAAACCTCGGACGAGACCGGCGGGGTGCGCGCCCTCGAGGGGGGACCCGCGCAGCGGGCGTTCCCGCCCGAGCAGCAGTTCGAGAGCAAGCCGTTGTGGGCCCGCATCCTGGTCATCACCGCGGGCGTGCTGATGAACGCGGCGTTCGCGTGGGGGCTGTACGCCGCGCTCGCGCTCGGATATGGGAGCCGGGAAGATCCGACGACGGTGATGGCATCGGTGGATTCGGCGCTGCTGCCGGCGGGCGCCACGGCTCTGGCGGAGGTGGCGTACCCGCAGCGCGTCGTCCGGATCAACGGTGACACCATCGGGTCGTGGAACGACCTGCAGAGCGCCGTGCTGGATCCCACGACCAGCGGCCTCAGCCTGGAATTCGCGGGCAGCCCGTCACCGGTCCTGGTGTCGGTGCCCGGGACGCCGGGGGGCGATCGGGTGCGCCTGTTCCGGGCCCTGAAGCCGGCGTGGGCGCCGCGCCTGGGATACCTGGCGCCCGGGCGTCCGGCCGCGGCGGCCGGGCTCACCACCGGGGACCTGGTCCTGGCGGCCAACGGCGACAGCGTGCGCTACTGGGACGATCTGGTGCGCGTGGTGGAGGCCCATGCCGGCGACACGGTCACCCTGGTGGTGCAGCGCGCGGATTCCCTGTTCACCGTGCGTCTGGTGCCCACGGCCGAGTCGGACACGGATCTGGTGGCCGGGGGCCGGCGCGTCGTGGGAAAGGTGGGCGTGGGACCCCACATCGTGCCCCGGCACGTCCGCTACAGCTTATCGGGTGCCGTGCGCGAGGCGACCCGACGTGCCT
Source organism: Gemmatimonadota bacterium (assembly GCA_016180765.1). GTDB lineage: Bacteria > Gemmatimonadota > Gemmatimonadetes > Gemmatimonadales > GWC2-71-9 > JACPAP01. The sequence continues at coordinate 24,202 of JACPAP010000130.1, read as the reverse complement.
GGGCCGACGCCGGGCTGGTCCTGTTCGCGGTGAAGGGACTCGTCACGGGCAACGTGTCGCCCCGCGAACTGGGCGGGCCCATTTTCATCGGGCAGCTGTCGGGTCAGCTGGCCCAGGTTGGGCTGGAGCCGTTCCTGGCGTTCATCGCGCTCTTTTCCATCAACCTCGCGGTCTTGAACCTGCTGCCGATCCCGGTGCTGGACGGGGGCCGACTGCTGTTCCTGCTGGCCGAAGGGGTCCGGGGCCGCCCGCTCTCGCGGGCGCTGCGCATACGGTTGAGTCAGGTGGGCGTGGCGCTGCTGCTGGCGATCATGCTCCTGGCGCTGACCAACGACGTGCTGCGGCTGTTCGGGGGCTAGGTCGGTTTCTCCCACGTGCCGCGAACGCAGAACACGCATCACAGATGACGGCAGAACTGATTACCGCAGAGGGCGCAGAGAACAACTGAGAGATCGCAGAGGGTTACTCTCTGTTAATCTCCGCGTTCTCTGCGGTGATCAGTCACGCGCACGCAGGCTGCGGCAACTATCGCCGGCCGAGCAGCACCACGAGCAGCGCCACCAACGCCACCACGAGCACCGCCGCGACCGGGAGCACCCACCGGCTGAGCCCCGGCGGCAGGCCGCGGCGTGCTTCCGCGGAGAGAGGCGCCGCGGCTCGACCGAAGGACTCGGTTCGGCGGCCGACTTCCGCGATGGCTTCCAACTCCGCCAGCAGCTCCTCGGCGGAGGCATACCGGTCATCCGGATGCTTGGCCAGACACTTGAGGATGATGCGCTCGGCGCGCTTGGAAAGGTCGGGCCGCCGGTTCCGGGGCGGCTCGGGAGGGTCTTCCACGTGCATCCGGGCCAGCTCGAACCAGTCGTTGGAGCGGAACGGCAGCTCGCCGGTGGCGGCCTTGTACAGCGTGACGCCGAGGGCGTACAGGTCGCTCCGCCCGTCCAGCGGACGCCCCTGGGCCTGCTCCGGCGATACGTAGTGCGGCGTGCCGATCGTCATGTTGACCCCGGTCGCCGTGGCATAGCCGGAGACGGCGCGGGCGATCCCGAAATCGGCGATCACGGCGGTGCCGTCGCTGGTAAAGAGAATGTTGTCCACCTTGATGTCGCGGTGGATGATCCCTCCGGCATGGGCGAACGCCAGGGCGCTGGTCACGTCCCGGGCGATGCGCAGCAGGTCCGTCTCGGCGGGCGGTCCGTCCCGGGCCAGTCGGGACGCGAGCGAGCTGGAATAGAGGTCCATCGCGAAGTAGGTCACCTCGCCGGTCTTCCCGATGTCCAGGATCCGCACGATGTTGGGATGCCGCAGCTCCGAGGCCACCCGCGCCTCGTTCCGGAAACGGGTCTCGAACGGCTGGTCGCCGGCGTAGCGCGGCTTCAGGACCTTGAGGGCCACGGGCGCGCCATCCGCGGTGCGGCGTCCCGCGAAGACCCAGGCGAATCCGCCCTGGCCGATGAGCCGCTCGACCGTGAAGGGACCGATGGTCCGTCCGAGTAACTCTTCAGCTTGCAGCGACATCTGCAGGCTTTACAGGGTTTCCGAGGAGGGCTAAACTTCCATGCTGCGCTAATATGGACATCGTTTCGGGCCCCTTGAGGCCCGTGCCGCTGGAGGATACACGTTTCATGGGCTTTGACAAGAACGCGGTCATGCAGAAGCACGGCCGGGGTCCCACCGACACGGGGTCGGCCCGGATCCAGGTTGCCCTGCTTACCGAGCGGATCAATTCGTTGACCGATCATTTCCGCGCTCACCCCAAGGACCACCACGGCCGCCGCGGCCTCCTCATGATGGTCAGCAAGCGGCGCCGTCTCCTCGAATACCTCAAGCGCACGGACCTGGCAGGCTATCGCCGGCTCATTGATGAGCTGGGTCTCCGGCACTAGGAGCCGGGTCGGGCCACGAGGCGTCTGGGATGAGCACCCCGGACGCCTTGCCGCAGGTGTGCGGGTGCTCTCAGCAGTCAAGGAGCCATGGTAAAACGTTTGGAGCAGATCGTTGGCGGCCGCGCCCTTCGGTTGGAGACGGGGCGGCTCGCCAAACAGGCCGCCGGCAGCGCCATCGTGCAGTACGGTGAGACCATGATCCTGGCAGCGGTGACCGTCGCGGATCAGCCAACCCCCCTGCCGTTCTTCCCCCTCACGGTCGAGTACCGCGAAAAGAGCTACGCCGCCGGCAAGATCCCCGGCGGCTTCATCAAGCGCGAGGGCCGGCCCAGTGACGACGAAATCCTCGCGGCGCGGCTCACGGATCGCTCCCTTCGGCCGCTGTTTCCGGATGGGTTGAAGAACGAGGTCCAGGTCTTCGTCTACGTCCTCTCTGCGGACCAGGAAAACGACGCCGACGTGCTGGGCATCACCGGGGCGTCGCTGGCCTTGGGGCTGTCGCGGGTCCCCTGGAATGGCCCTATCGCGGGCGTGCGCGTGGGCCGGGTGGAGGGGCAGTGGGTCCTCAACCCTACCTTCCAGCAGCTGGAGTTCAGCGACGCCGACATCGTCGTGGCGGGCAGTCGTGACTCCCTCGTGATGGTCGAGGGGAGCGCCCTCGAGTTGCCGGAGGGCGAGATCGCGGACGCGCTGGCTTTTGCCCAGCGCGGGATCTCGGACATCGTCGCGTGGCAGGAGGAGATCATCCGGGACCTGGGCGTCTCCAAGATGCCGTGGACCCGAGCCCAGCCGCCGGCCGAGTTGGGGGGGCTGGTGCGGGAGCTGGCGGGCGCGCGGGTACGGGAGGCGCTGAACCTGCCGGAGAAGTCCGAGCGCGCCCAGGCGCTGGCGGCCCTCCGGGCGACCCTGACCGAGCAACTCGCGGCCGAGTTCCCGGAGAACGCCAAGGACACCGGCAGCGTGCTGGACGAGATCGAGTACGAGACCATGCGGCAGCAGGTGCTGGAGCACGGGGAGCGGGTGGACGGGCGCGACCTGGATACCGTGCGCCCGATCACCTGCGACGTCGGGATCCTGCCGCGGGCCCACGGGTCGGCGCTGTTCACGCGGGGGCAGACCCAGGCCCTGGTGAGCACCACGTTGGGCACGGTGTCGGACGAACAGCGCATCGACACGGTGGACGTGGCGCAAGAGACCACCAAGAGCTTCATGCTGCACTACAACTTCCCGCCCTTCTCGACCGGTGAGGTCAAGCCGGTGCGGGGCGTATCCAGGCGGGAGATCGGGCACGGCTCGTTGGCGGAGCGCGCGCTGCAGGCGCTGCTGCCGCCCTACGACGCCTTCCCCTACACCATCCGTGTGGTGTCCGACATCCTGGAGTCCAACGGCTCCTCGTCCATGGCGACCGTGTGCGGCGGCTCGCTGGCCCTGATGGATGCCGGCGTGCCCATGAAGGCGGCCTGTGCCGGGGTGGCCATGGGGCTCATCAAGGAAGGGGCTCGCGTCGCCGTGCTGACCGACATCCTGGGCGCGGAAGACTACCTGGGGGACATGGACTTCAAGGTGGCCGGCACGCGGGACGGGGTCACGGCGGTGCAGATGGACATCAAGATTCAGGGCCTGGACTTAGGCATCGTGCGCGAGGCCCTGGACCAGGCGCGCACCGCGCGGCTGCACATCCTGGACGTGATGGGCCAGACGCTGGCGCAGCCTCGGTCGAGCCTCTCCAAGTACGCCCCGCGCATCATCACGCTGCAAGTCAAGCCGGACCGGATCGGGGATATCATCGGGCCCAAGGGCAAGACCATCCGCGGCATCCAGGACCAGACCGGTGCCGAGATCAACGTGGACGACAGCGGGTTGGTGACCATTTCCAGCACCAGCGGCGACGCCGGGGAGCGGGCGCGCGACATGATCGCGGCCATCGTGCAGGAGCCGGAGGTGGGAACCATCTACGAAGGGACGGTCAAAAGTACCACCGCCTTCGGCGCCTTCGTCGAGATCCTGCCCGGGGTGGAGGGCTTACTCCACATTTCCGAGCTCCAGCACGGGCGGACGGAACGGACCGAGGACGTGGTCAAGAAGGGCGACCGCGTGCGGGTCAAGCTGCTGGAGGTCGACGGCCGCGGCAAGATGCGGCTCTCGCGCAAAGCGGTACTGGACAAGTCCTGACGGGCGGGATGCAGACCGTCACGCTCGACGAGGGTCTCTACCGGACCACCGCCGAGAACGGGGTGACCGTCCTGTCGGAGGTGCTGCCGGGCGTTCGGTCGGTGGCCGCCGGCGTGTGGGTCCGGACCGCCTCGGCGCACGAAGCGCGCTCCCAGATGGGCGTGTCCCACCTGCTCGAGCATATGGTGTTCAAGGGGACCGAGCGGCGCACGGCCCGCGAGATCGCCCTGGAGCTCGAAGTCCGGGGCGGCGCGCTGGACGCCTTCACCTCGCGCGACCACACGTCCTACCAGGCGCGGGTGCTGGACGAAGACCTCCCCCGCGCCCTCGATGTGCTCACCGATCTGGTGCGCAATCCGGTGCTGCGCGAAAGCGATCTGGTGCTCGAGCGGAAAGTGGTGCTCGAGGAGATCAGCACCGTCGAGGACACCCCCGATGACCTGGTGTTCGAGCTGCACGCCCAGGCCCTGTGGCCGGAGCATCCCTACGGGTACTCCATCCTGGGGACCCGCGAGACGGTGGGACAGCTGGCCGCGGAGGATCTGCGGCAACTGCACCGGCGGGCATACCACCCCCGACACATGGTGATCGCGGCGGCGGGCAGCCTGAGCCACGAAGTGCTGCTCAAGCTCCTGGCGCGCTGCGGCTGGTTCACCTTTGACGGCGGGCCGGACCCGGTGCCGGTAAGCCCGGTGCCCCGCGGGGCGCGGGCCGAGCGACGGGTGCCGCGCGAGTCCGCCCAGGTGCACCTGGTCATGGGCACCGACACCTTCCCCTACGCCGATCGCCGCCGCTACGCACTGATGCTGGTCAACACCGTGCTGGGCGGAGGCATGTCGAGCCGTCTGTTCCAGCGCGTGCGGGAGGAGTTGGGGCTGGCGTACGCGGTGTACACCTTCCAGTCGTTCTATCAGCACGCCGGGCTCACCGGCGTCTACGTCGGCACCCATCCCAGCACCGCGTCGCAGGCGGTGGACGCGATCCGGGCGGAGCTGGAGCGAATGGCCACCGAGGGGCTCAACCCGGAGCAACTGGCGGAGGCGGCGCAGCAGCTCAAAGGTCAGGTGACGCTGTCCCTGGAAAGCCCGGCGGCGCGGATGCATCGGCTGGCCACGCTGACGCTGCACCACGAGCCCTACCGCACCATCGACCAGGTGCTGGCCGAGATCGACCAGGTACGGGTCGAGGATGTGCGAGCCGTTGCCGCCGAGTACCTTGTTCCCGAGCGACAGACGGCGGTGTGGCTGGGTCCCAATGGGTAGAGGCTTGCGAATACCGAGTCATCCATGATCATCGGCGTTCCCAAGGAAATCAAAGCCAACGAGAATCGCGTGGCCCTGGTGCCCGCCGGGGCCGAGGCCCTGGTCGCGGTCGGCCACGCCGTGCTGGTGGAGCAAGGGGCCGGCGTGGGGAGCGGGTTCCCGGACGCCGCCTACCGCGAGGTACGCGCCAATGTGGTCGCCAAGGTGGAGGACGTCTGGGGCCAGGCCGCGCTCATCCTCAAGGTCAAGGAGCCCATCGCGCCGGAGTACCCCCGGATCCGGCCCGGTCAGGTGGTGTTCACCTATTTCCACTTCGCGGCCAGCGAGGAGCTGACCCGCGCGATGGTGGACTCCCAGTGCGTGGCCATCGCGTACGAGACGGTGCAGCTGCCGTCGGGCGAGCTCCCGCTGCTCACGCCCATGAGCGAAGTGGCGGGCCGCATGGCGGTGCAGGAGGGGGCCAAGTATCTGGAGCGGACGCACGGCGGCAGCGGCATCCTCCTGGGCGGCGTGCCCGGCGTGTCGCCGGCGGAGGTGCTGGTCATCGGCGGGGGCGTGGTGGGCGCCAACGCGGCGCGCATGGCGGCCGGCCTGGGCGCCGACGTGACGCTGTTGGACCTCTCCCTGGAGCGACTCCGGTACCTGGCCGACGTGATGCCCGCCAACGTGCGCCTGTTGTACTCCAATCGGCACAACTTGCTGGATCAGCTTCGGCGCGCGGACCTGGTGGTGGGGGCGGTGCTGCTTCCGGGGGCCAAGGCACCGAAGCTGGTGCGGCGCGACGACCTCAAGCTCATGAAGCCGGGCTCGGTGGTGGTGGATGTCTCGGTGGACCAGGGCGGGTGCATCGAGACCATCAAGCCGACCACTCACGAGAACCCCACCTACGTGGTAGACGGAGTGATCCACTACGCGGTGAGCAACATGCCGGGCGCGGTGCCCCGCACGTCCACGCTGGCGCTGACCAACGCGACCTTCCCCTACGCGCGCCGGCTGGCCCGTGACGGATGGCAGAAGGCGTGCCGGGAGGATGGGGCCTTGCGGCTCGGGCTCAACGTGGTCAACGGGAAGGTGGTCTACCCGGGTGTCGCGGAAGCGTTCGGCATGCAGCTGGTGGACGTCTCCCGGGTGTTGTGACGACTTAAGTCGCGAGCTTGAGACAACTTACGCCCCCTGTTAACTTAGCGGGTCATGCGCTGGCGCCTGAGTCTCGATAGTTGGATCCCCGCTAACGAGATCGCCGTGGATCTCGGGACCTCCAACACGCTCATCTATGTGAAGGGCGAAGGGATCGTGCTGAACGAGCCCTCCGTCGTCGCCATCGAGAAGGCCTCCGGGGTGGTCAAGGGGATCGGGCTGGAGGCCAAGCGGATGTTGGGCCGCACCCCGGACGGGATCCTGGCGGTGCGGCCGCTTAAGGACGGCGTGATCGCGGACTTCGATGTGACGGAGAAGATGCTGCGGTATTTCCTCTCGTCCATCATCCAGAAGCACGTGTTCCGCGTGAAGCCCAAGGTGATCGTCTGCGTGCCCAGCGGGATTACCGAGGTGGAAAAACGCGCGGTGCGGGACAGCGCGCACTCGGCCGGCGCCAAGGAGGTTTACATGGTCGCCGAGCCCATGGCGGCCGCCATCGGCGTGGGCCTGCCGGTCGAGACCCCCACGGGCAACATGGTGATCGACGTCGGCGGGGGCACGACGGAGATCGCCGTGATCGCGCTGTCGGGCATCGTGAGCGACACGTCCGTTCGGACCGGCGGCGATGAGCTGGACCAGGCCATCGTCCAGTTCATGCGGAAGAACTACAACCTGCTGATCGGCGAGCCGACCGCGGAGGCCATCAAGATCGCCATCGGCTCGGCCGCGCCGGTCGGTGAGGAGAAGGAAATGGAGGCCAAGGGGCGCGACCTGGTCTCCGGCATTCCGAAGGTGGTTCGGGTGCACTCCAGTGAGATCCGTGAGGCGGTCCAGGAGCCGATCCAGCAAATCGTGGATGCGGTGCGGCGCGCGCTGGAGATCACCCCACCCGAGCTGGCCAGCGACATCGTGGATCGCGGGATCGTCATGGCCGGGGGCGGCGCGCTGATCCGGGGCCTCGACGTGTTGCTGTCTCAGGAGACCTCGTTGCCGATCCGGGTGGACGAGGACCCGCTCACCTGCGTGGTGCGGGGAGTGGGGCGCATCCTGGACGATCCGGAGAAATACCGCTCGGTCCTGACCACCTAACCCACCGTGACCTTCGCGTCCGAACGGTACGCGTCGCGGCGCGACACCCTGGCCTTCATCGTCTGTCTGTTGCTGTCCGTCGCGGCGCGCATGACGCCGACGGCGTGGCACGATCGCGTGTCCGAGGGCCTGCGCGGGACGCTGCTTCGCCCCCTGGTCGCGATGCAGGGCTGGGCCGAGTCGGTCAAGATCACGCGGCAGCGATTCGCGCGGGTGGTGGCGGAGCGCGATTCGGCGGCGGTGGTGGCGACCCTGGCGGACGCGCTCCGGGAGGAGAACGCGCAGCTGCGGGCGGTGCTGGGACTGCGCGAGCGCCTGCCGACGCGTCACGTGGCTGCCGAGGTGCTGCACCAGTCGTTGCCGACCGACGGCTACACCCTGCTGATCTCCGCCGGGAGCCGGCAGGGCGTGCGGGTGCTGGCGCCGGTGATCGCCTCGGGGGGACTGGTGGGTGTGGTGCGGAGCGTGGGAGGGAGTACCTCGGTGGTGGTCGCCTGGGCGCACCCGGACTTTCGAGCCAGCGCCATGACGGCTGACGGGGCCGTGTTCGGCATCGCGGCGCCCTATGGCGGCGGCGACCCCGGCCGCCTGCTGCTGGAGCTTCGAGGCGTGCCATACCGCGAGCAGCTGATCCCGGGGACCCGGGTCTACACCTCGGGCTTGGCGACCGGAGAAGGCGGGATTTACCCGCGTGGCATTCCGATCGGGACCATCTTGTCCGTGGGCGAGGAGTTGGCGGGCTGGGCACGGACCTATCGGGTGCTCCCCGCGGTGCATCCCGCGTCGATCTCCCATGTCATCGTACTGCTGGACACCCGGGCCGACCTCACCGGCGCCTTCGAGGCACTCCCGCCATGAACGGCAAGAACGGCGCCTACCGGCTGGGGGCCGTGCTGCTGTTGCTGGTGGTGCTGCATTTCACGGTGCGCCCGTGGCTGGGGAATCCCCGCCCGGCGCCGGATTTTCTGGTGCTGGCGCTTCTGGTGTACGCCATTCGGGCGCGTCCGGGGTCCGCCGCGGTCGCGGGGTTCACGATCGGGTTGCTGGGGGACGCTCTGACGCCGGTGGCGTTCGGCGCGGGCGCCCTGGCGCACACGGTGATAGGTTACCTGGCGGCATGGGGAAAGGCGATCTTCTTCGCCGAGAATCTCGCAGTCAACGCCGGGTTCTTCTTGGTCGGCACCTGGGCGCGGGACCTGCTCGTGCTGATCGGGGGCGGTCACGTTCGTGGGACGGAGCTGGTCTGGCAGCTGCTGCTGTGGTCGCCCCTCAAGGCCGCCAGCACGGCGCTGGCGGGGGTGATTGTGTTGCTGGTCTTTCGGCGGTGGCTGGCCATTAGGATCACCGAATGAACTGGTTCCACGCGCACCAGCTGGCGCGGCGGGCCCGATTGGCCCAGGGGCTGCTCTGGCTGGTGGGCACCGTTCTGCTCATCGCCTTCTTCCGGGTCCAGGTCCTATCATCCAGCCGGTATCGGGTGCGCTCGGAACTGAACCGCATGCGGTCCGTTCCGATTCCGGCGCCCCGGGGGCTGATCACCGACCGCAATGGCGTGGTACTGGCGGAGAACGAGCCGGGATACTCGGTGGGGTTGCTGGCGCCGTCGGTGGATTCTCTTCGGGCGAGCATCAAGCGGATCGCACCGCTCCTGCGCCTGTCGGCGCGCGACGCGGAGGACGCCGAGCGGGCCTTCCGCCGGACGCCCTACCGGCCGGCCCCGCTCCGGCGCGACGCGTCGTTCGACCTGGTGTCGGCGCTGGAGGAGCGGCGGGTGGTCATGCCGGGTCTGGTGATCCAGGCGGAGCCCCGGCGGCGGTACCCGTTCGGGAGTCTGGCCGCGCATGTGGTGGGCTATGTGGCGGAGATCACGGAGCAGGAGCTGGGCGCCGGCACCGTCAGCGGCGCGCGGCCGGGCCTGCTGGTGGGGCGCGACGGACTGGAACGGGAGTACGACGATCGGCTCCGCGGCAAGGACGGCGAGCGATTCCTCGAGGTGGATGCGCTGGGCCGGAGCGTGCGGGAAGCGGAAATGGGGCAGCGGCTGGAGCCGGAGCAGGGCGAGTCCATTCGGACCACCATCGACATCGACTTGCAGCGATACGTGGCCGAGAGCTTCCCGGAGGGGATGCGGGGCGCGGTGATGGTGATGGACCCCGCCACCGGCGAAATGCTGGCCCTCTACTCGTCCCCCGCCTACGATCCCAACACCTTCATCGGCGGGGTGGATCCGGAGGTGTGGAGCCGGCTCTCGCAGGCGGCGGATTTCCCCTTGCTCAATCGAGCGATCCAGGCCCGCTATCCGCCCGCGTCGCCGTGGAAGCTGGTGGTCGCCGCCATGGCGATGCATCGGGGTCTGGTGGACCTGGGGTCGCACATGCCCATTCCCTGCCGCGGCGGTCTGCAGTACTACAACCGCTACTTCCGCTGCTGGAAGCTCCAGGGCCATGGTGATCTGACGCTCGCGGAGGCCATTCAATACTCGTGCGACGTGTATTTCTACCAACTCGGGTTGAAGCTCCAGCTGAACCACCTGTTGGCTGACGCGTCGCACCTCGGCCTTCGCGATCGCTCGGGCATCGACCTGCCCAACGAGATCCGCCCCTTGTTTCCAGCCTCCACGGAGTACTACAACCAACGGTACGGGCCTCGGGGCTGGACCAACGCGGTCACCCTGAATCTCGCCATTGGACAAGGTGAGAACTCGCAGACGCTCGCGAACATGGTGGCGTTTTACACCATGCTGGCCAATCCGGACGGTCGCGCGCCGGCCCCGCATCTGGTCGTGGCCGGGGACCCGCCGACCCGCTCCCTGGGGCTTTCGCCCGTCCAGCTGGCGGGCCTGCGCGAGGCGCTGGTCGAGGTGGTCGAGAGCGGCACGGCGGTCGGCGCCCGGGTGGCGGAACTTCGCATTGGCGGTAAGACCGGCACGGCGCAGAACGCGCACGGGGCGGACCACGGGTGGTTCATCGCGTTCGCGCCGGCGGATAGTCCCCGAGTCGTGGTGGGGGCGGTGGTGGAATTCGCGGAGCACGGATCGAGAATCGCGCCCATGGTGAATCGCATCATCGCGCGGCACCTGCTGGGACCTACCCTACCACCGCTCACGGCGGCCGACTACCAGGTCGTGCTGCCGGATGACTCGGCGCCCGAGCCGGTGCCGATCCTGCCGGACACGATCGGGCGCATCATCCGCGATGGCTCCCCGCGGCCTCGATAGCCGGACCCTCCTCACCGTCGGCGCGCTCGCGGCTCTGGGCCTGGCCACGTTGTACTCCGCGGGGCAGACCGACGTCCCGACCGAGATCGCCGACATCTGGCAGAAACAGTTGGGATGGATCGTGCTCGCGACGGCGGCCGGCGCCGTGGTGTATCGGGTGTCGCCGCGGTTGCTCGAATGGGCGACACCCTTCGTCTACGGCCTGGCCGTGGTGCTCTTGATCCTGACGCTGCTGGTGGGGACCGGGGCGGGCACGGCGGCTGGCACCCGGTCCTGGCTGGCGTTCGGGGGAACCCGCATCGGCCAGCCGGCCGAGCTGGCGAAACTGGCCACCATCCTGATGCTGGCCCGACACCTGGCTGGCCGCCGGCGGCCGCCCCAGACCCTGGTCGAGCTGCTCCCGGCCTGCGTGATCGTGGGGGTGCCGTTCCTGTTGGTAGGACTCCAGCCGGATCTCGGCAGTGCGATCGTCTTCCTCGGCATTCTCTTCGCGGTGCTGTTCTGGGTCGGCGTGCCGTTGCGGCTCCTGGTGCTGCTGGGGTCGCCGGTGATCAGCCTGCTGCTCGCGTTCTCGACCTGGTCCTGGGGCATCTGGATCGTGGCGATCACGCTGGTGCTGTTGTGGGCCCGCCCCTACGTGGTGGAAGGATTGGTAGTCTGGTTGGGCAATGTGCTCATGGGGACGATCGCGCTGGAGTTGTGGCGGGGCTTGGCGCCGTACCAACAGAACCGGCTGCTCTCGTTCCTCAATCCCGAGATCGATCCCCGCGCCACCGGGTGGAACATCATCCAATCCAAGGTGGCCATCGGGTCGGGCGGGTTGCTGGGGAAGGGTTTCCTCGAAGGCACCCAGAAGGCGCTCGCGTTTCTGCCGGCCCAACACACCGATTTCATTTTCTCGGTGCTCGCCGAGGAGCTGGGGTTCCTGGGCGTGGTGGTCACGCTGGCCTTGTTCGCCGCCTTGCTCCTGCTCTTGATGCGGATCGCGCGCGAGGCGATGGATCCCTTCTCGTCGGTGCTGGTCTTCGGGATCGCGGGGCTTCTGTTCACGCACGTGGTGGAGAATGTCGGCATGACCATCGGCCTGATGCCCATCACCGGGATTCCGCTCCCCTTTTTCTCCTATGGCGGTTCCTTTCTGCTGGTCTCCTTCGTGGCCGTGGCGATGAGCCTCCGCGTGGCCCGGGAAGCTAGGTCGCCCTATACCGGAACCTAGCCTTAGCCCCTCGAGATGCACCGCAGAGATCGCCGAGAGGAACGGAGAGGCCAACGTTTTCTCTCTGCGCTGTGTTCTCTGCGGCGAATGTTGGGAACGCCAGGCCTACTCGGATGCCAGCGGAGAGGCACGGTGGTGGAACGGCCCTGGCGCCCTCCCGGGGCGAGCGCGAGATTCCGGCGAGACCTCATGGCCTGGTTCCGTAAGGAGCGCAAGCCGCGGACGTCTTCGCGCGAGCGTCTGGAGATTCCCCCGGACGCCTGGGACAAGTGCGAGGAGTGCGCTCACGTCGATCTGCGCGAAAAGTTCGAGCGCGCGCTCCAGGTCTGCCCCCAGTGTGGGTTTCACCGGCGCATCTCGGCGCGGCGCTACGCGGACATCCTGACGGATCCGGGAAGCTTCGTGGAGGTATTCGGCAACCTGCGCTCGGTGGATCCGCTCGGGTTCGAGGGGTACGCGGAGCGGGTGGCGCGGGCCTATCGCGAAGTGGGACCGCAGGAGGCCGTGCTGACCGGACACGGAACCCTGACCGGCGTGCCGCTTCACCTGGCGGCCATGGAGTTCGCCTTCATGGGCGGGTCCATGGCATCGGTGGTGGGGGAGAAGATCGCGCGTCTGGCGGAGCGCTCGCTTCAACACAAGGCGCCGCTGGTTATCGTGTCCGCCTCGGGCGGAGCGCGGATGCAGGAAGGGGTCTTGAGCCTCATGCAAATGGCCAAGACGTCCGTGGTCCTGGCCGCGTTGCGCGATGCCGGTTTGCCCTTCATCTCCATCCTGACCAACCCGACCACCGGCGGGGTCTCCGCGTCGTACGCGCTCCAGGGGGACGTGATCCTGGCCGAGCCCGGCGCCGTGGTGGGGTTCGCGGGCCCGCGGGTGATCAAGCAGACCATCGGGCAGGATCTGCCGGAGGGGTTTCAGACGGCGGAGTTCCTGCTGGAGCACGGGATGGTGGACGCCGTGGTGCCGCGCTCGCACCTGGCGGACGCCACCGCCACGCTGTTGCGGATGATTCTGCGCCTGCCTTCGGCGGAGGTCGCGGACTGACGCTCGCCTTCGAGGAGGCGTGCCGCTTCCTCTCCCCACGAACCTTCGCAGGCAAGCCGTGGTCACTGGAACCCACCCGGACCCTTCTGGCCGAGCTGGGGAACCCCGAGCGCGAGTACGCCATCGTGCACATCGGCGGGACCAACGGCAAAGGATCGGTGTCGGCCATGACCTATGCCGCCCTCCGCGAGGCGGGGGGGTCGGTGGGGTTGTATACCTCGCCTCACCTGGTGGACGTTCGGGAGCGGATGGTGGTAGACGGGCGGCCCATCAGCCGGGAGGCGTTCGCCGCCTGGACCGAGCGCCTCCGCCCCCTGATCGAGCGATCCGGGGCGAGCTTCTTCGAGGCGCTGACGGCGATTGCGCTGGCGGACTTCGCGGCCCGCCGGGTGGAGGTCGCGGTGGTGGAAGTGGGGCTGGGGGGGCGGCTGGACAGCACCAACGTGGTGGAGCCGGTGGCCAGCGCGGTCACCACCATTGCCCGCGAGCACACCGAATACCTCGGCGACACGCTGCCGGGCATTGCCCGGGAGAAGGCGGGGATCGCCAAACCTGGCACGCCGTTCGTGATCGGGGAGACGGACCCGGCAATCGCGACCGTCCTGGCCGACGTCGCCGGTGAACGCGGAGCCCGGCCCATCGTGGCGGTACCGCCGGGCGCCGAGTACGCGGGCCCCCTGGGCCTGCGCGGGTCGCACCAGCGGCGCAACGCGGCCATCGCCGCGGCGCTCCTGGATGTCCTTCCTGACCCTTGGCGGCCAGGCGCGGCGGCCCTGGCTGCGGGGTTCTCCGAGGCCCGCCTGGCCGGTCGGTTTGACCGGCGGGGGCGATGGATTTTCGACGTGGCGCACAACCCGGCCGGCATCGGGGTACTCGTCGGGGCGCTTCGGGAGACCGAACTGTGGCGGCCGGTGCACGCCCTGGTAGGCATTCTCGGGGACAAGGCGTGGCAGGACATGTTGGCCGGGTTGGCTGAGGTAGTGGACCGGATCTGGCTCACGACCCCGCCCACGGCGCCGCCGGAGCGGCGATGGAACCTCGACGAGGTCGGTCGGGTGATCGGGCGGTGGTCCGCGGGTGGGAGCCGCTCGCTGCGGCTCCTTGACAGTCCACCCATCCCCGCCCCTGGGAGCCTCGCTGCGCGGCTCCCACCCGCCTCCACCCGCCCGATCACTCGAGCGCCTGTCATTGAGCCCGACTTCGATCGTGCGCTTCAGGAGGTTCAGCAAGGCGCCGCGACCGTTCTGGTAACCGGCTCGTTTCACACCGTGGGCGACGCGCTGGCCCGCTTGCCGGGGTTTGCGCCGCTCGGCTAATTTGGTGCATGCCAGCCAGAGCGTTGCCGGGGTTCCGCGACTTTTACCCCGACGACACCGCGCTCCGTAACCACATTTTTGCTGTTTGGCGCACCGTCGCGAGTCGCTACGGGTTCGAGGAGTACGACGGGCCGCCGCTGGAACCGCTGGAGCTGTACACCCAGAAGAGCGGCCCGGAAATCGTGGGCCAACTGTATCACTTCCGGGACCGCGGGGACCGGGAGGTGGCGCTGCGGCCCGAAATGACGCCGACGCTGGCGCGCATGGTGGCGGCTCGGGCCCGCGCGCTGAAGAAGCCCATCCGCTGGTTTTCCCTCCCGCAGCTGTTCCGCTACGAGCGCCAGCAGCGGGGCCGGCTCCGGGAGCATTTCCAGTTGAACCTGGACGTGATCGGCGAGCCGGGACCCCTGGCGGACGCCGAAGTGATCGCCGCGGCGATCGACGTGGCCCGGCTGCTGGGACTCGGACCCCAGGACGTTCGCGCACGGGTGTCGGACCGGCAGGTGTTGCGGGCGCTGCTCCTGGGCGCCGGGGTGGCTGAGCCGTCGTTGGGGGCGGCGTTTGCCGCGATCGACAAGATCGAGCGCGAGCCGCGCGACCGGTTATTGACCTGGCTGACCGAAGACGGCAAGCTCCCGGCGGGCGTGGCCCAGCGCGCGCTGGCAGTGGGTGACGTGAAGGGACTCCCCGCGGTGCAGGACGCGGCGCGGAAGGTCCCCGGCGGCCCCGCCGTGGTGGAGCCGCTGGTGGAGTGCGTCGGCGCGCTCGAGGCCATGGGGCTGTCGGCTTTCGTGGATGTGGACCTCTGCATCGTCCGGGGGCTGGCGTACTACAGCGGCATCGTGTTCGAGCTGTTCGACGCGCAGCGGAACCTCCGTGCCATCTGCGGCGGCGGGCGCTACGACGGGCTGCTGGCGGCGTTGGGCGGCGCGGACCTGCCGGCGGTGGGGTTCGGCATGGGGGACGTGGTGTTGGGCGAGCTGCTCAAGGCCCGGGCCGTGGCTCCCGGGGCGGCGGGCTCCCTGGACGCGTTCCTGGTGGCGGTTACCGCGGAGGACACGCCCGCCGTGTTGCAGCTGGCGCACGCCCTGCGCGATCGCGGTGGACGGGTGGAGTTCTCGCTCAAGGAACAGTCCATCGCCAAGCAACTGAAGCTGGCGAGCGCGCGGGGGGCGCGCTTCGCCGTCATCATCGGACCCGAGGAGCGCCAGCGCGGAGGAGCGGTGGTGCGGGATCTCCGGCGGGGCGAAGAGCGCGCCGTGAGCGCCGCCGAGCTGGCGGGCGACGCGGTGCTGGGGGGGCGGTGAGCAGCGAGCAGGCCCTTACCACCCGCGCGGCTGACTTCAGCGCCTGGTACAACGAGGTGGTGATGCGCGCTGAGCTGGCGGACTACTCGCCGGTCCGGGGCTGCATGGTGATTCGCCCCCGCGGGTACCGCATCTGGGAGCTGATGCAGCGCGCGCTGGACGACATGTTCAAAGCGGCGGGGCACGAGAACGCCTACTTCCCGCTGTTCATTCCCCAGAGTTTCCTGGCCAAGGAAGCGGCGCACGTCGCGGGGTTCGCGCCACAGACCGCGGTGGTGACGCACGGGGGCGGCAAGGAGCTGGAAGAGCCGCTGGTGGTCCGGCCCACGTCCGAGACCATCATCTACGCGATGTTCGCCAAGTGGATCCAGAGCTACCGGGACCTGCCGGTCCTCTTGAACCAGTGGGTCAACATTGTCCGCTGGGAGATGCGAACCCGCCTGTTTCTCCGGACCACCGAGTTCCTCTGGCAGGAAGGGCACACGGCCCATGCCACGGCCGAGGAGGCTGAGACGGAGGCGCGGCTCATCCTGGGGATTTACCGCCGGTTCGCCGAGGAATGGATGGCGATGCCGGTGATCACCGGCATCAAGACCGACTCTGAGAAGTTCGCCGGCGCGGTGCGGACCTACGCGATCGAAGCGCTGATGCAGGACAACCGCGCGCTCCAGGCGGGCACGTCGCATCACCTGGGGCAGAACTTCGCCCGGGCTTTCGAGGTGCGCTACCAGACCATGGCGGGTGACATGGAGTACGTGTGGAGCACGTCCTGGGGTGTGTCCACGCGGCTGATCGGCGGCCTGGTCATGACCCACAGCGATGACCGCGGTCTGGTGTGCCCGCCGCGGCTCGCGCCGCTCCACGTGGTGATTGTGCCGATCTGGAAGAGCGACACCGATCGGCAGGGTGTGCTCGAGGCGGCCCAGCGCGCCCTCCAGGCGCTGGCGGACGCCGGCATCAGCGCGCAGGTGGATGATCGGGACGCGGTCAAGCCCGGGGCCAAGTACTACCACTGGGAGGCGCGCGGCGTCCCGGTGCGGCTGGAGATCGGCCCGCGGGACGTGGCGCAGGGGCAGGCCGTGCTGGCGCGCCGGGCGGGCGGCAAGAGTACCGTCCCGCTTACCGGGCTCCCGGCCGCCGTTCGGGAGGCGATGGACCAGATCCAGGCGGCGCTGCTGGAGGCGGCGCGCGAGCGGCGGGAAGCGAACTCGGTCCGCCAGGTGCGAGGCAAGCGGGAGCTGATCGACCTCATGAACGGCTCCGCCGGATTGGTCTACGCCGGGTATTGCGGCGACGCGGCGTGCGAGACGGCCGTCAAGGAGGAGACCAAAGCCACGATCCGCGTGCTCCCGGATGAAGAATTCCGTTCGTCGCCGGCCCCTGCGACCTGCGTGTGGTGCGGGCGTCCGGCCGTGACCGAGGCGGTGTGGGCGAAGGCATACTGATTGGCGTCGCCGCCGCGGTCGGCACGCCGGTCTACGTCTACGACGCGGAGAAGATCCGAACCCAGTACGCAGCGCTGCGCGGCGCGCTGGCGGGGGTTCCGCATCGGCTGCACTACTCGGTCAAGGCCAACGCCAACCTGGCCGTGTTGAAACTCCTTCGCGGGCTCGGCGCGGGCGCGGACATCGTGTCGGGCGGCGAGCTGGCCCGGGCGCTGCGGGCGGGGTTTCAGGGCGGGGACCTGGTGTTCAGCGGCGTCGGCAAGACGGAGCGGGAACTGGAGGCCGCGCTGAACGCGGGCGTGGGACTCATCAACCTGGAGTCGCACGGCGAGTTCCAGGTGCTGCGGAGGCTGGCGCGCGGGCGCCCGGCTCCGGTGTCGGTGGGGCTCCGGATCAATCCCGACGTGACCACGGAAACGCATCCCTACACCCGGACGGGGCAGGCCGGCATGAAGTTCGGCGTCCCGCTGGATCAGGTGCTACCGCTCGCCCGCTGCGTGGCCGCCGAGCGAGATCTGGTGCTCACCTCGGTGGGGATGCACCTCGGCTCGCAAATCGCCGATGGCGCGCCGTACCGGGCGGGCGCGGAGCGGCTGGCGAGCCTGGTGGCCGAGCTCCGCGCCGCGGGCCTCGACTCGCTGACGTCGGTAGACGTGGGAGGGGGGCTGGGGATCTCCTACGGTCGCGGGGAGGGTCTGGATCCGACCGTGTTCGCCGCGGCCGTGACGCCGCTGGCCCGCGCAACGGGGCTCCCGTTGCTGATCGAGCCGGGGCGCTTTCTGGTGGGCAACGCCGGGTATCTGCTGACCCGGGTACTCTACCACAAGCGGTCGGGCGGGCGCGAGTTCCTGATCACGGACGCGGGAATGAACGATCTGCTACGGCCCAGCTTATATCAAGCGTATCACGAGATCGTGGTGTTGGCAGCGGCCGTGGGGGGCGTAGAGGCCGCAGCGGCCGCAGACGGGGGCGTGGCGGATGTGGTGGGGCCGAATTGCGAGAGCGGCGACTTTCTGGCGCTGGATCGCCGCTTGGACGGAGCCGGGCCCGGTGCGCTCCTGGCGGTGCTGGGCGCGGGGGCGTACGGCTTCGGGATGAGCTTCCACTACAACTCGCGGCCCCGCTCCGCAGAGGTGCTGGTGGACGGTGGACGCTACGCCGTGATCCGTGAGCGCGAGGGAGCCGACGATCTGATGCGGGGCGAGACCGTGACCCCCGCGTGGCGGGACGCATGACCAGTCTCCGTCGTGGCATCCTGATCCTCGACTACGGCTCGCAGTTCACCCAGCTTATCGCGCGCCGGGTGCGCGAGGCGCACGTCTACAGTGAGATCCACCCCGCCGCGCGGGGCTGCGATCTCGGCTTCATCCGGTCGGCGTCGCCCAGAGGGATCATCTTGTCGGGCGGGCCCAACTCGGTGTTCGATGTGGGCGCCCCCAGCGCGGATCCCGCCCTGCTCGAGCTCGGCATCCCGCTGCTCGGCATCTGCTACGGCATGCAGCTGGTGGCCCATCTCGCCGGGGGCAAGGTCCAGCCGTCCCCGGAGCGGGAATACGGCAGGGCGGAGATCGAGGTCCGGCGCGGCGCCGGGCTGTTCGCCGGGTTCGAGCCGGGTGAGGCCGTCACGGTGTGGGCCAGCCACGGCGACCGGCTCGACCAGCCGCCGCCCGGGTTCGAGACCATCGCCGTGACGGCGAACGCCCCGGTGGCGGCCATGCAACATCAGTCCCGCCCCATCCACGGAGTGCTGTTTCATCCGGAGGTCGCCCACACGCCGCGGGGCGGAGAGATCCTCGAGAACTTCCTGTTCTCCATCTGCGGGTGCACCTCGGACTGGACGGCCGGCCAGTTCATCACGGATCAGATCGAGGCGATTCGGCGGAGCGCGGGGCCCAGCCAGCGGGCGATCTGCGGCCTCTCAGGGGGCGTGGATTCCGCCGTGGCGGCGGTGCTGGTACACCGGGCCCTGGGCGGCCGGCTCACCTGCATCTTCGTGGACCACGGATTGCTCCGCCTCCACGAGCGGGAGCAGGTGGAGCGGACCTTCCGTACGCACTTGGGCATGGACCTCGTGGTGGTGGAGGCCGCGGACCGGTTCCTGAACCAGCTGGGCGGCGTGGAAGACCCGGAAGAGAAGCGGAGGCGCATTGGCCATGCGTTCATCGACGTGTTCGAGGATGCGGCCCGCCACGTGACCGGGGACGTGGGATTCCTGGTGCAGGGAACGCTTTACCCGGACGTCATCGAGTCCACGTCACCGCGGGGAGGGCCCTCGGTCACCATCAAGACGCACCATAACGTCGGGGGCTTAAGGCCCAACCTGCGGTTCAAGCTGATCGAGCCGCTGCGCGAGTTGTTCAAGGACGAAGTGCGCCAGGTGGGCCGCGAGCTGGGCTTGCCGGAAGCCATCGTCGGCCGGCACCCGTTCCCCGGGCCGGGGTTGGCCATTCGGGTCCTGGGCGCGGTGACGCCGGAGCGCCTCGAGGTGCTCCGGCAGGCCGACGCCATCTATCTGGAGGAAATCCGCGCGGCCGGGTTGTACGACGAGATCTGGCAGGCGTTCGCGGTGCTGCTCCCGGTCCGCTCGGGGCCGGATCGCCGGCCGCATCATCAACGAGGTGCGGGGCGTGAACCGGGTGGTCTACGACGTCAGCTCGAAGCCGCCGGCCACGATCGAATGGGAGTGACGGATTCTGGGGCACCAGCGGCAGAAGGGGGGTGCGTCTCCGAGCGCGCGGCAGTTCAGAGGTTCTTTTCTTCCAGTAGCTTGATGAACTCGCCCGGCTCCTGGAGCCCCGCCAGCCGCTCCGGCACGTCCGCCTCCTTGGCGAATTGCGCGATTTTCCCGAGCACGGGCAGGTACTGGTTGGACACTTCGAGGGGCGGGGCGACGATCAGGAAGAAGTAGTGCACCGGCTGGTCGTCGATGGCGCGGAAGTCGATGCCCTCCGGTTTGCGGCCGAACGCGACCCGCAGCTTCGCCACCACCAGGGAGCGGCAGTGGGGAATGGCGATGCCCCGCCCGATGCCGGTCGAGCCGAGATTCTCTCGGCGCTTCAGCATCTTGAACAGCATGCCGTCGGCCTTGGCATCGAGCTTGAGGAGCGCGGTGAGCTCCTTGAGAACGTCGTCTTTGGTCGTGCTCTTGAGGTGGAGCTCGATGGCGTCGGCGGAGAAGAACTCGGTCAGTCGCATTGAGGTGGACACCCTTGGGGCGGCGCGAAACGTAATGAAGCGCGCGGTGCGGTGTCAAACCGTGCGGTTGCCCCGCTTCGGCCCCGCGCATTAACTTGCCGCACATGTGGTTCCCTTATCGCGTGGCACACCGGATGCCGCTGTTGCTGGCTCCCATGGCGGGGGTTTCGGAGCCGCCGTTTCGGCGACTGTGCCGGGCGTTCGGGGCGGACGTGGTGGTGTCCGAGTTTCTGTCCTGCGAAGGCCTCCGGCGTGGCGCCAAGAGCGTGCATGACGGAGCCTACTTCACGGACCCGGAGCGGCCCATCGGCATTCAGCTCTACGGGTCGGACCCTGCCGGCATGGCGGAAGCCGCGGCGCTGGTGACCGAGCATTACGCTCCGGATTTCGTCGACATCAACTTTGGGTGCCCGGTCAAGAAGGTGGTCAAGCGGAACGGCGGATCGGGGTGTCTCAAGGATTTGAGCTTGGTCGAGTCTATCATCCGCGCCGTGCGGCGGGCCACCCATCTCCCCGTCACCGTGAAGATGCGCTCGGGCTGGGACGAGTCGCTGCGCGATCCCGTGGGCATCGCCCGGCGTTGCCAGGACGCCGGCGCCCAGGCGCTGACGCTCCACCCCCGCACACGGGCCCAGATGTACGCCGGGGCCGCGCGATGGGACGAGATCGCGGCCGTGGTGGAGGCGCTCGAGGTGCCGGTGGTGGGAAACGGCGACATCAAGACCGCGGCGGACGCCTACCGCATGTGGCGCCACACCGGGTGCGCCGGGGTCATGATCGCCCGGGGGTCGTTCGGCAACCCCTGGATCTTCCAGCAGGCCCGCGCGCTGCTGGATGGGCGGGCAGCGCGCCCCGACCCGTCCGCGGCGGAACGCTTCGCCGTGGCGTTGCGTCACGCCGACCTGCAGCTGGCTATCCAGGGCTCTGATCGGCGAACCGCGGTCGAGTTCCGGAAGCACTTGAGCTGGTACGTCCGCGGCGTCCCGGGGGCCGCCGAACTCCGACGGGAGCTGCAGCAGATCGAGTCCATGGCAGAGATCGGGCGCATCTTCCGGCGCTATCTCGAGCCGGCCCAAGCGGTCGTGTGACCGCGGCTGAGCTGGAGCGGCTTCTCGCGGACGTCGCTCAGGGAGCGCTCACGCCGGAAGCGGCGGTGCAGCGGCTCCGGCGATTCCCGGTGGACGATCTGGCTTACGCGCAGGTGGATCACCTGCGCCCGCTCACCCAGGGCTTTCCGGAGGTGGTGCTGGCGATCGGCAAGACGCCGGACCAGGTGCTGGGCGTGTGCCATTCGCTGGCGGAATCGTACGGCTCCTTTCTGGTGACGCGAGCCGACGGTGACACCCGGGAGGCGCTCCAGGATCGGTTTCCGAAGGTCGAGCTGAATGACCTGGGACGTACCGCCTATCTGCCGCCGGATCCGCCTCGCGCGGCGACCGGCCGCGGAACGGTGCTGGTCGTGACGGCGGGGACCAGCGACCTGCCGGTCGCCGAAGAGGCGGCGGTCGCGGCGTGCGCGTTGGGCAACCGGGTAGGCCGGCTGACGGACGTGGGCGTGGCCGGCATTCATCGCGTGTTGCGCCAGGCGGATGAGCTGTTCCGGGCCTCGGTGGTGATCGTCGTGGCGGGAATGGATGGCGCCCTGGCGAGCGTGGTAGGCGGCATGGTCCGGGTGCCGGTCGTCGCGGTTCCGACCAGCGTGGGCTATGGCGCATCATTCGGGGGCCTCGCGGCCTTGCTCGCCATGCTCAACTCCTGCGCTTCGGGGGTCGTGGTCGTGAACATCGACAATGGCTTCGGCGCCGCCGCGGCGGCGTCGCGGATCAATCATTTGCCATGACGCCCTGGCTGCTCCCGGTCCTCTTCGCCCTGGGCGGCGTGGCCGGCTGGGTGGCGAGGCGGTGGGTGCGGGGGAACCACGGCGCCGCCTCGCCGGGTACGCCGGCGGACCCGCAGCACGTGCTGGATCTCCTGCGCCGGGCGCATGGCGCCGCGTTCGCGTGCCTGGTCCAGGCCGATGGCGAGCCGGTGCTGACGGCGGGTGCCCTGACGGGGGTGGGAGATCTCGCGGAGCGGGTGACCGCAACCGCCCGGGTGGCCCTGGGCGACCGCCGGCAGCACGTGCTCCGCGATCCCCATACCATCGTGGCCGTCGGGGACGGCGACCACGGCGTGGCGCTCGCCTGGAAGGGGACCGCCCTGGCGCCGGACGCGGCGGACGCCGCGCTGGCGGATCAGCGTGCGCTGCTGGCCGCCTTCCGGGCGGGGAGCGCACGGGGTTGGGCGCCGAAGCCGGCGGTCACCGGGCCACCGGGGGCCACCGTCCCCGAGGCGCTCGAGAGCGTGGCGTTCGCCGTGTGCGAAGCCGCGCGCGCCGCGTCCGAGTGTCCCACGGCGATCGTGATGCGCGACCCGGGGAGCCAGGCGGCAACCATCGTCGCGGTCTCCCACGGCGTCGATCGCCGGCTGATCCGCTCGCCCGTAGCGCCCGATTCCGTGGCGGGTCGGGCCTGCATGGGCGACATCCCCATTGTCGGGATGAGCGGCAGGGAACTGTTCGGACAGTTGCGGGCCGACCGCCGGCGCAGGGAAGAGCAGGGCGGCGCGTTTCCGCTCCACGACGGCCGCCAGGGGGTGGGTGCCCTGGTGGTGTTCGGCCGGCCGGACCAACTGGGGGGCGCCGCGCAACAGCGTCTCGTCAGTCTGGCCGAGGAGAACGGGCCCCGGCTCGCGATGGCGGCGGCCATTCGAGCCGCGGAGACCCGGGCCCAGACCGACGAGCTGACGGGGTTGTGGAATCGGCGCGCGCTGGACCGCACCCTGCAGTCGGATCAGTCGGCTGAGTGTGCCCTGCTGTTGGTGGACCTGGACCACTTCAAGAAGCTCAACGACAACTTCGGGCACGCGGCGGGCGATGCCGCGCTGCGTCACGTGGCGCGGGTGCTCCGCAGCACGCTCCGGGAGCAGGATCTGGCGGCGCGGGTCGGTGGGGAGGAATTCGCCTTGTGGTTGCCGAACACGCCCCTGGAGCGGGCCCGCGAGGTGGCGGAGCGGGTGCGGCAGGCGGTCGCCGAGGCGAAGCTGTATTGGGCGGGCGCCGAACTCTCCATCGCGTGCTCCGTGGGCCTCGCCGGCAAGCCCGTGACCGTGGGCCAGACGGCCAACCTCTATGCCGCCGCCGACGCGGCGTTGTACCGGGCCAAGGACAACGGGCGCAACCGGGTGGAGGTTGCCCTCCCTAGTCGTTGAGCGGCGTGACGCCCGACCAGGTCTCTCCGCGCGCGCTGGCTCTTTGCTATCAGCCCCAGCCCGAGCTAACTTTCACTTGGGTCCTGCAAGGCCCAGAGGGGGTGACTGGTTTCGACGGGTCTGGTGAGGATTCCGTCGCGCGCCCAGGTCCCCGGGTCCTGGTAAAAAAAACTGGGAAACGACACAACTGCCAATTCTGATTTGGCACTGGCTGCGTAAGCGTTAGCTTCACGCACCTGCTCCCGAAGCGGCTCGCCTGAGGCGGCCCGGGAGTATCGACAAGTCGGGCTGGTGCGGCACGTCGCGTCCGCGGGTCGCACGAGATTTCAACGGATGCTCGTCTGCCGGTCGGGCGGCTGTGCCCCAGCCGGTGGAGACCTCAAGCGCAGCCTACGCGCGTAGAAGCGGATTCGGATCGAGGCTCGGACCGGGGTTCGATTCCCCGCACCTCCATCGGCGGAGAAGCGTGAGAGGCGGCAGAAGCGGCAGGGGACTTCGCCCAGCCGATCTTCTGCCGCCTCTGCCGCTTCTCTCGCTTCTGCCGCCTTCTTAGACGTCCCGCTCCACCCGCTCTCCCAGCGCCGCCTGCGCCGGCGCCCATCACCCGGTCGGCTTCAGATACGTCACCCAGGTCGGGGTCTTCCCCAGCGCCCGCATCAACACG
>JACPAP010000302.1 GCA_016180765.1 Gemmatimonadota bacterium | reverse complement strand
GCCTGCAGCAGCTGCTCCTGGACGCCCGGGCCCCGGGCCCCGGTGGGACGTTCGTAGCTCCCGTCCGGCAAGAGCCGCCAGGCCGCGGGGTCGTTCAGCTCGGCCTCCAGCACCCGGTCCAACCGAGTCTTGAGCGCCGGGTCCAGGACCGGGGTCACGACCTCCACCCGCCGCCGGAGATTGCGCGACCGCCAGTCCGCCGAGCCGATGTAATACTCGACGTCCCCGCCGTTCCCGAAGCAGTACAACCGTCCGTGCTCCAGGAACCGGCCCAGCACGCTCACCACCCGGATGTTGTCGGACAGCCCGCGGATGCCGGGACGGAGCGCGCAGATGGCCCGCACGCTCAGCTCGATCCGCACGCCCGCCTGCGAAGCCCGGTAGAGCGCCTCGATGACCTCGGTGTCCGCCAGCCCGTTGAGCTTCACGCGGATGTGCCCCCCGCGGCCGGCCCGCGCGTGGGCGGCCTCGCGCTCGATCAGCTCGAGGAACCGGCGCAGCATGAAGGTGGGCGCGACCAGCAATCGCTGGAACTCGCCGACGGGCGCCCGCGACGACCCCGTGAGTTCGTTGAACAGCGCCTGCAGGTCCGCGCTGATGGTGGGATCGGACGTGAGCAGGCCGAAGTCCGTGTAGACGTGCGCGGTGGCGGCGTTGTAATTGCCGGTCCCGATGTGCGCGTAGCGCTGCAGGCGCTCGCCTCGGCGCCGCACTACCAGCGCGACTTTGGCGTGGGTCTTGAGGGCCACCAGGCCCGTAATCGTGTGGATCCCCGCGCGCTCCAGCTGCTTGGCCCAGAAGATATTGGTCTCCTCGTCGAAGCGCGCCTTGATCTCCACGAAGACGGACACCTCCTTCCCGGCTGCCGCCGCCCGCTTCAGCGCTTCCACGACGGGCGAGCGGCCCCCGGCGCGGTACAAGGTCAACTTGATGGTGACGACGTCCGGGTCATCGGCCGCGTCCGAGAGGAACCGCTGTACCGTGTCCTCGAAGGACTCGTACGGGTGATGCACCAGCACGTCGCGCTCGTCCAGGACGTCGAAGATGGCGCGGTGGCGGTCCAGCGGGACCACGGGGGCGAAGGGTGGGTAGTCCAGCTCCGGGATCTCCAGCTCCGCGATCTCCGCCAGCGCCCCCAGGTCCACCGGGCCATCCACCTCGAATACATCGCCGGCCTCGAGCGGGAGGCCGTCTTGGGTTTCTGAGTGGCGCAGCTCGCCGAGCAACACGTCCAGCACCGACTCGGGCATCCCCCGTTCGACCTCCACCCGGATGATGGCGCCGAACGGCCGCCGCCGAACCTCCTCTTCTACCACCTCGAGGAAGTTCGCCGCGGTCTGCTCCTCGAATTGGACCTCGCCGCTGCGGGTCAGGCGGAAGGCGTGGATGCCGAGCACGGTGCGACCGCGATAGAGGGCGCCCCCGTATGCCCGGATGACGTCCTCGATCGGGACGAAGTCGCGGGTGTCCTTGAGCCGCACGAACCGCGGGAGCGCGTCGCTCACGTTGAGCACGTTCAGGTGCTCCCGGTCGGTACGCGGATCCCGGACCACCACGGCGAGGGACAGGCGAAGGTCTTCAATGTGGGGGAACGGGTGGCCCGGCGCGGTCGTGATCGCCTTGGGCGTCAGCACCGGGAACACCTGTTCGTCGAAGTAGGCCTTGAGCTGGGCGCGTTCGCTCTCGCCCAGGTCCGGCCAGCCGCGAATCCGGACCCCGTTCCGCCTCAGTTCGCCCTCACACAGCTCGGCGAAGCACCGATACTGGCGGCGGAGCAGCGCGCGGAGCCGCGGGTTCAGGCCCAAGAGCAGCTCGCGCGGGCTCCGCCCGTCGATGGACCGCTTGGTGACGCCGGCGGCGACGGCCTGCTTCAGGCCGCCCACCTTGGTCATGAAGAACTCGTCCAGGTTGGTGGTGAAGATGGCGAGGAAGCGGAGCCGGGCCAGCAAGGGCGTCGCGGGATCCTCGGCCAGCGCCAGCACCCGCGCGTTGAATTCCAACCAGCTCAGCTCGGGGTTGATCACCGGCTCGAGCCCACCCGGCTTGAGCTCGGGCGCCCGCGCCAGGAGGTCCTTGGTGTCGATCGTCATCGAGCCGCGACTGGGGCCGCCCGCCGCCGGGAGCGACTCGGCTATGACGACCGGGAATTCGGCCGTGTGCCGGAGGACCTGCGCGGACTCCAGCTTCCAGAGCACGAACACCACGATGTTGAAGATGCTGGAGAGAATCAGCGCCACCACCAGCGCCTGCACGCCCGCCGCCAGCCCAATACCCACGGCCAGGAAGATGTACACCGCGTCCTTGGTGTCTCGCAGGGTGTTGCGGAACCGGACCGCCGCCACCACGCCGGCCAAGCTGAACGCGAGCGCCACGCTGTCCCGAACGATGAGCACGATGCCGGCCACCACCAGCGGCAGGATGATCACCGTGTGGGGCACGCTCTCGTCGTACTTCACATCTTCCTTGGTGAGCATGTAGACCCAGGCGACGGGCACCGAGAGCACCAGGGCGCCGAGGATGCTGAACACGGCTTCCAGCGGGGTCACGGACGCCGCCTGAGCCCCGCGGGCGCCCTGCCCCAGCGCGGCCCGAAGCTGGTCCAGGTCAGGCACCAGGCGCGTTGGGTCGGGCGAGAAGTGAATCCCGAGGGCCGGGAACAGCTCGAGGAGGGCAACCGCTGCCCCGATCGCGATCACATAGTAGAGCGTGACCCGTACCACGGGCGATCGCCGCAGCATGGCGATCAGCTCGCGCCGAGCGCGGGGCGCGCGGTCACGGGGCGGCCGCCTGGCGACAGCTACGGATGAACTCCCGGTTCACGGCCCTGGGGTCGTTGATGGTTTGGTAGAACTCGTCGTAGTACTTCAGCGCTTCGTCCCGGGTCTTCGGGTCGAGCCCTTCCTGGCTCCGGTACAGTGCGTAGATCGCGTCCTTCTTCTCGTTGAACAGCTGGAAGACCGGCGCCAGCTCCTCCGCCGTGCGGCAGTAACCCCGGAACAGGCGCTCCCGCACCTGCTTGATCGGCAGTCGGGCGTCTGGTCGCGCATACGGCGCGCTGATCACGCCGGACCAGTCGAAGTCATACGGGACCGCCACCGGAACCTGGCTGTTGGGAGCCACCACCAACACGATGTTGTGCAACCCCCACACCGACCAATCGGTGTTGCCGATGAAGTACTCGAACACCGCAATACGCGTGATCTGGTCGTGCTCGGTCGCCTCGTCGTGGACCCCTTCGATGTCGAGAAGCGTGCCTCCCAGCCGCGCCGCCATGCGGTCGTCGTTCTCGATGAAGAACGCGTATTTGGTGAGCGTATCCCGCTTGCCCGCCGCGTCCACATAGGTGAACCGCGCCAGCCGCGCCCGGAAGCTCTGGTCGGTGAGCAGGTTGAACACCCGGTAGATCAGGTACTCCATCAGGACCGACTGCTCGTAGTTCGCGCGCCGGTCCTGGCAGTGCACCGTGAGCTTGAGCTTGTCCTGGCCGGCGAAGAGCGTGTTGTCGACGGCGGACTTGGGGAAGTCGAGCCGGATCGGCGGAAAGCCGCAGATCTGGGGTCGCAGCCGGAAGTTTCCGCGGGTCTGGATCTGGATGTCCAACGACACGGGGGCGCCGTCCCCGGCGGTGTAGGAGAGCTTGGCGGGATGATCCGTGCTCTCCTGGCCCCGCTCCTTGAACACCGCACCGAAGTCCGCCTCGAGCCGGAAGTTCAGGATGTCGTGGGACCCGAAGAGCGGTGCTACGTCTTGGCCGGATGCGGGGGCGGCCAGCCCCGTTCCAACGGCGGCCGCCAAAGAGGCCGCCCACGGGCTCCAGGTCATAGGTCGACTCGTGGCACGGAGGCCGGCTGAGGGTTCCTCTTAACCTACGGGTTCGCCTGGCCCCGGGCCAGGGACCGGGCCCGGTCGGCGATCGCCCGGAGCGTGTCGGCGTCCAGCTCGTGTCCGCCCGGAAAGGTCACGATCTCGCTCGGGATGCCGTACTGCGCCAGCCGGTCGCGTTCTTCGGCCGGCGCGCCGGGTGGAACGGCCGGGTCGGTCGCTCCCGTCACCAGGGTAATGCGCATGCGACGCAGCCGCTCCGCCGTGCCCGCCAGATCGAG
Organism: Gemmatimonadota bacterium; assembly: GCA_016180765.1. Lineage (GTDB taxonomy): Bacteria > Gemmatimonadota > Gemmatimonadetes > Gemmatimonadales > GWC2-71-9 > JACPAP01. The sequence continues at coordinate 3,411 of JACPAP010000302.1, read as the reverse complement.
GTCGGGGGGCACGCGCTCCGCCCAGAGGATCAGGTCATCCACCCCGGCCGCACCCAACGCCGCCCAGCGGCAGGCGGTCGCGACCCCCTGCGAGAACCCCAGCGCGAACCGCCGGATGGTGTGCGGCACGCCCGTCACGACCCGCTGGTACACGGCGTCCAGGTAGGCCACATAGTCCTGGATCTCGGTGAGGCGGTCCTCGCGGGTCATCCAGGTGGCGCCGACCCGGGCCTTCGCGTGTGATCCGCCGGGATCGCTCAGGTAGAAGCGGGACATCCCCTCCGGGGCCACGATCAACCGCGTCCCGTCGTCCAGAGGAGCGAACCGCCGCAGGAAAAACCGGGCCAGCTGCCCGTACCCGTGGCAGACCAGCCAAACCTCCTGGGCCGAGGCGCCGGCAGGGCCCAGGGTGTAGTATCTGGCCGTCCGGGCCACCGGGATGTGGTGCTCGACGATTGGCAGGTCCGCCACGCTCCCTCCCGCGCTTGAAACCCGACCGGGCGAGCAGGCGTCGAGCGAGGAAACCTTTATGAGCCGACTCCGGAGCTTGGTGATACGGTTTGGCGCCCCCCTGGTCGTCGTGGCCGGTGTCGCGGGGGTGCTGGCAGCCCGCCGCGCCGTCGCACTCCGAAACACCATCGGGCTATGGGCAGACAGTTTGAAGCACGGGAGCGGACCCCTTGCCCTTGGCGTGCCCTTCGTGCCGGCCTACCTGGACGGCCGCAAGATCGGCTCGCTGGACAGCCTGCGGTTGGAGCGGCACCAGCCTCGCGCCGTGGACAGCCTGCGCCTGGTCATTGACCTGGCGCGAGAGGCCGCGGACGATCCCGACGTGCGCGGGTGCACTTTCCAGCTGGTGACGTTCGATCCGGGCGACTTCAAGCGCGCGCTGGAATGCGCGTCCGACACCGCCGGGCTGGTGCCGTTCGGCCGGGTGGTGTTCGTACAGGGCGGTGAGGCGCCCTTGTACGTGAGCGCCGACGAGCTGGGGTGTGCCCCCTGGACCGATCGCGCCGACACCGCCTGCATTCGTGAGCGGGTGCAGGAGCAGGTGCAGCGCGATGTACGCCGTGCGCGGGACGAAATGCGGCGCGTTCGCGTCCGGGTTCGATAGCGGCAGAAGCGGCAGAAGGGCGGACGTGCGTCTCGGAGCGCGCGTCAGTGGAGCGCGCGCCATGAAAACTTTCTTCGTCTGCGGCACGCGCGTAACTGCAGCGCGCGAAGGGACGCAGGTCCGCCCTTCTGCCGCTTCTGCCGCCCTCTCCGTAACATTCCCGCCGGCACCCCACAGGACGCGACGATGACACCCCGGTGGACCCCACTCACGCTGACGCTTTGCATGACCATGCCGGCCCCGGCCTGCGAGTCGGGCCGGGTGGACGTGCGCGATCGCCTGGCCCAGTACGCCACGGTGCGGCTCGAGGCCGACACCACGGGGCTCACCCAGGCCGATCGCCTGACCATTGCCTATCTGATCGCGGCCGCCGCCGAGATGGACACGCTGTTCTGGGACCAAGCGTACGGCGCCCATGACTCGCTGCTGGCCTCGATTCGTGACCCCGAGGTCCGGCGCTACGTCGAGATGAACTACGGGCCGTGGGACCGGCTGCGGGACAACCAGCCGTTCCTGCCGGGTGTGGGGCCCAAGCCGGCGGGGGCGAACTTCTATCCGGCCGACCTCACCAAGGCGGAGTTCGAAGCGTACCTGGCGGCGCACCCCGAGCAGGCCGACAGCCTGAAGAGCCTGTACGCGCTGGTGCGTCGGGGGCCCGGTGGGTCGCTCCGCGCCGTGCCGTACAAGGACGCCTACGCGATGCGACTGCTGCTGGCGGCGGCGCATCTGCGCGCGGCCGCGGGGCTGACCAGGGACGCGAGCCTGAGCCGGTATCTGCTGCTTCGCTCGGACGCCCTGCGGAGCGATGAGTACCGGGCCAGCGATCTCGCCTGGATGGACATGAAGTCGAACCGCGTGGACGTCGTGATCGGGCCGATCGAGACCTACGAAGACCAGCTCTTGGGCTACAAGGCGTCGTACGAAGCCTATGTGCTCATCAAGGATCTGGCGTGGAGCGAGCGGCTGTCCCGCTATGCCGGCTTCCTGCCCCAGCTCCAGCGCGGCCTGCCGGTGCCCGAGCGGTACAAGCGCGAGACCCCGGGCGCCAACGCCGACCTCAACGCGTATGACGTGGTGTACTACGCCGGCGAGGCGAACGCCGGCGCCAAGACCATTGCGATCAACCTGCCCAACGACGAAACCGTACAGCTGGAGAAGGGCACCCGGCGCCTGCAACTCAAGAACGTGATGCGGGCCAAGTTCGAGAAGATCCTGGTCCCGATGGCGAACCTCCTCATCGCCCAAGACCAGCGATCCCGGATCACCTTCGACGCCTTCTTCCAGAACGTCATGTTCCACGAGGTGGCCCACGGGCTTGGAATCAAGCGCACCGTGACGGGGAAGGGGACTGTGCGCGAGGCCCTGAAACAGCACGCCTCCGCGCTGGAGGAGGGGAAGGCGGACGTCCTGGGGCTCTACATGGTGAGCCAGTTGCGAGAGCGGGGCGTGCTGACCGGCGGCTCACGGGAAGACAACTACGTGAGCTTCGTGGCCTCCATCCTGCGTTCGGTCCGTTTCGGCGCCACGGACGCGCACGGCCGCGCCAACATGGTCCAGTTCGCCCTGTTCCAGGAGTTGGGGGCGCTGACCCGCGACAGCGCCAGCGGAACGTATCGGGTGCATCTCGATCGCATGCCCGAGGCGGTCCACACCGTGGCCGAGCGGATCCTCACCCTTCAGGGGGAGGGAGACTACGAGGGCGCGGGTAGGCTCCTGGCGGAGGAGGGCATCGTCAGCCCGGTGCTCAAGGCCGACCTGAACCGCCTGAGCGCGGCGGGGATTCCGGTGGACCTGGTGTTTGAGCAGCGGGGCGCTGGCCTACCGACCGTGACCGTGAAGTGAGACGTGATCAGTGACGACGGGCATCACGCCCTTCTCACGTCTCACATCTCACGTCTCACGCACCGGCATCCGCGAGGACGCGTGCGTAAACCTCCCGGTCCACGTTACCGCCTGACAGCACCAGCCCGACTTTCCTGCCCCGCATGCGGTCCCGCTCCTGAAGCAGCGCGGCCAGCGGCGTGGCCCCGGCGCCCTCGGCGACGTTGTGGGTGTCGGTGAAGTAGTGACGCATGGCCGCCCGGATCTCCTCCTCGGAGACTGTGACGATTCGGTCTACGCCCTTCCGGATCAGCTCCAGCGCCGTGGGATCGGGGACGCGGCAAGCGACGCCGTCGGCGATGGTGGCGGCGGAGTCAGTCGCCACCGGCTCGCCGCGGGCGAGCGAGAGGGCGTAGGCCGGGGCGTTCTGCGCCACCACGCCGACGATCCTGGTCCGGAGGTTGAGCGCGTCGCGG
>JACPAP010000301.1 GCA_016180765.1 Gemmatimonadota bacterium | reverse complement strand
GGGCTCGCCAGATGGCGGGCTCGTAGGCGGTGTTGTGCGTCGGACCGGTGGGGAAAGCGATTGTGTCCGGTGCACGTACAGAATCGCGCGGCCTAACGGGCCGCGTTTCTGCTGCGGGCGACTCCCGCGCAGGTGAGGCGGCCGCTGGTGCGTCGCACGTGCGTGGGCGGGCGTACAAACGCGACTTCCATTAGAACGTTCACGCCCGCCAGCAGCAAACGCTGGTTATGCCGCAACCTGGCGACGGGGCTCACGCTTCCCCCTCAGGCTCCACTTCGGCAGGGTCCCACTCGCGTGCTGTGTGGCGGACTGTCAGCACGACCACACGCCTGGGATCAATGCGGTAAATGATGCGATACTTGCCATACGGCACCTGCCGCATCTCGTCTCGGTCAATCTCCGGGACCCTGGGGCCCAAGCGCGCGTGTCGGCGAAGCGTCGCGGCCTTGGCGAATACACCCTGGACCCATCGTTGAGCGGCCGCCGGGCGATCCGCAGCAATGTACTGGGCAATCTCGGCCGCTCGCGCGATGGCGCGTGGGGCCCAGATCAGCCTCATGCACGAAGTCGCGCCAGCACTGCCGCCTTCGCCCTGGTATGCGAGACGCCTCGGCCCGCCGCCACTTCAGCTTCGGCCACACGGACATCGTCGAGCAACTCGGCCCGTTCAAGCAGGGACTCGTATTCCGCGGCGTCGACAAGCACCGCAGCGCTCCGGCCATGCTGGGTCAGGATGACGGGACGCTTGGTGCGTTGGACATGGCGGACTACGGCAGCCAAGTTCGCGCGGAAATCGGCGAGCGGGCGGATATCTTGGGTTGGTCGAAGGCGGGGCATTTCAGTTCCAGCAAGGCTGTACAATAAAATGTACAACTGAGCGACTCAAACGCCAGGCCTTCAGCCGTCTACCCGGCGTGTTGCGGCATAACGATCCGCGCTTCACCCGCGGGCGACTCGCCAGCGGGCGCCGCGGTACTCAAACGTGTAGGGATGTGTGCGGGCGCGCAAATGAACCGGTTCCTCAGCAACGAACGCCGCCCGCCGGGTGCAAGCGCCGGGTTAGGCCTCAGCCATCCGGGCCGGGGCCTGCCTGAGGCTTGCCTCGCCGAATCTGCCTTGGCACAAAGCGGCGCTCGTAAGCGGCCAGCACATCGTTGACGACAGCCATGAGAGAGTCAAGGCGTGCTTGTCCGCCGGGCGCATATTCGATGAAGTCATTGCGGACAGCGGCATCACTTAGCCAGGTGCGGATGATTGCTGCGTACATTGGCTTTGGGGCGAGGTGAAGCTCGTCTGCATCTTCGATGAAGCCAGCCTTCCAACTGGCGATGGTCGCTGCGGCAGTTGGTGGGGCTTGCGCCTCTGTTGCTTTGATCTGGTTGTAGAGTTCGGCGAGGTAGGACCACTGCGATGAGAAGCGTGCGTAGAAGGCGGCGTACACGCCCGCGAAGATGGCGCCGAACCAAGGCAAGGTACCTTTGACCGCGAGTCGGGCTGCAGTCCAGCTGAAGCGAAACGCCTTTGTCGGATCCAAGACCTCACTGAGGGCTACAGCGATCGCGTAGATGAGCAGGCCTACGAGCAAGGCCCTGGTAAGTATGATTGTGCCCCCGTTCGCGCGGCGATGCCGCCACGTCAGCAGGAACTCTCCAGAAAAGAGCCAGACGAAGAAGTGCCAGGCCCTACTAATCGTGCCCGTGTGCGATCCTCCGGGGTGGCTGAGGCCTAACGGTGTGCATTTCTGCTGCGGGCGACTCCACTGCTCGCAGCGCTAGCCTTCGCGCGTAGCGCGTGCGCTGGCAGGCGCACAACCGCAAGTTCCTTCAGAACGTTCGCGACCGGCAGCAGCAAATGCGAGTTAGGCGTCGCTTTGTTCACGAGACCCGTGTGACCTTTCCCAAGCGTCGCGACCTTCTCGGCCCTCCCACACGATCTCTCTCGGGAATCGGTCAATCCGGACCCAGTGCAAATCCGGCTTTAACTTGCCAGAATCCAGGAACCACTCCAGCGCCTCGACCGCGAGCGCCTCGGGCACAAAGAGTTCCTGCGGCCATCTCTCCAGGGCTTGGCCGCCGAGCTGGATTTCGACGTGCGGGCGAGACAACTCGCCGGCAGTCACGAGAAAATCGCTCCGCGAGCGTTGATCCTCGTAGCATTGGACGACGAAGCCGTGGCCCTCATGGAAGCTCAGCAGCGCGCGAGGAAAATCAGCGAGCTTGGGATAGATGCTTGCCTCACCCCAGATCTCCCCTCGCCTGAGAATGGTGAGGAGCTCGGACGCAGAAGGTGCAGCCTTCTCGACCAGCTGGTCGCCAATCGCTGCTGCGAATTGAAACGAGTCACGCAAGGTGCGGCTCATCTGATGTACTCCACTGCGACGCCTAACGCATATTGAGAGCGCGCCCCTTGCTGCTACCATGGAGTTGTCAAAGACCCATGGACCTCAGCAAGGAGCGGCTCTCATGAAACGGACAACGAAACATGTGGCGCTGGACGTGCATCAGGCAACCACGGTGGCGTCCGTGCGGGAGGACAGTGGGCGGGTGATTGCCCGGACGATTCTGCCGACCGAGGACGGTCCGATCGTCGAGTTCTTCCGCGGGATGCGCGGGACCATTCAGGTGGCCTTCGAGGAAGGGACCCAGGCCCAGTGGTTGCACGACCTCCTGGTGCCGCTGGTGGACCGGGTGGTCGTGTGCGATCGGCGCGGGGAGGCCCGGCGCGGGAATAAGGGCGACCAGGTGGATGCCGACGCGCTCTCCGAGCTGCTCCGGCGGGGCAGCCTGCGCGCGGTGTATCACGGCAGCGCCGATCGGGCCACCCTCAAGGAGCTCACCCGCGCCTACCAGAATCTGGTGGAGGACGCCACCCGGGTGATGCTCCGCCTCAAGGCGCTGTACCGCGCCCGGGGAATCCCGGCGCCGGGCCAGCGGGTCTATCACCCGGCGGAGCGGGCCCAGTGGCTGGAGCGGCTCACCAACCGGGGTGCGCGGTGCCGGGCGGAAGCGCTGTATGCCCAACTTGACCCGCTGCGCGCGCTGCATCCCCGGGTGAAGGCGGCCATGATGGTGGAGGCGCGGCGGGATCCGGCCTGGGCGTTGCTGCGGACGATTCCTTTTTATGGGCCGGTGCGGGTGGCGCAGCTGCTGGCCACGATGCAGACGCCCTGGCGCTTCCGTAGCAAGCGGAACCTGTGGGCGTATGCGGGGCTGGCCGTGGTCACGCACACGAGCGCGGAGTACGAGCTCGTGGGCGGCCGGCCGGTGCGGCGCCGGCGGGCGCCGCTGACCCGCGGGCTGAATCAGAATTACAACCGGGTCCTCAAGAACGTGTTCAAGGGGGCGGCCACGGCGGCCACGGCCCAGCCCGGGCCGTTCCAGGCGTTCTATCAGGGCCTGCTCGCCCGCGGGATGCGGGAGGAACTGGCCCGCGTGACGCTGACCCGCAAGCTGGCGGCCGTCACGTTACGGCTGTGGAAGAAAGGAGAGCGCTTCGATCCGACGCAGCTGACGGTGCAAGCGCGCTAGCGTCCGGATTCTCCAGGCCGCGGTGTGGGACGTTGCCCTCGCCGGCGGCTCCAGGATCCGGGACGAAGGGTGCGGGGGGCAGTCTCCAGCAGGTCGTTCGCCCGGCCACGCAGTCCGCCGAGGCACTCGCCTAACTCTAGGCCCCCTCGCAGAACCCGAAGAAGCGTCAGGCCGGCTTCGTGCCGAGTCTCAGATAGAACCGTGGTTCGCGCGCGCGCGTGCGACCCCAGTGCTTGCATTCGTCCAGTCGGATCGGGAGCTCAAGGGAGGAGAACGATGCGGAAGCAGACTGCCCCGCAACCCCGGAAGCACCAGAAGGCCTCGTCCGCTCAGCAGCCGGGGCTGATTGCCCAGGGAAAAAACGCCCCGCAATCAGCGGGCCGGAGGTCTGCCCTTGACAATCGCTCTCATAGAACGATTTGCGCTTCTCCTGCGGGCGACTCACCCGCCGGCAGCGTCACTGCCAATACGTTGCACCGCAGCCAACCGCCACACAACTGCCGATTCCTCTAGAACGTTCGCGCCCGGCTGGAGCAAGCGCGTGTTAGACAGCACGCCCCTACCGCGGCAGAGTTCGGTTATAGAACCAAATCGCCCGCTGCAATGCATTGTTCCCGCGGCGGGCGCGCTCTCCGCCGGTGATCATGACGCCGAGACCGACCACCATGATGCCACTGCCGAGCACGTCCTCGCGGGACTGATAAACCACGAGCTCCCCGGCGGCGGCCGTCAGGGCGCCCACGAGCAGGAGCCAGTTGCCACTGGTGTGGTGGGCGCGGAACCGCTGGACGTAGACCCCGGCAGAGTCTTCCCGCGCAGCGAACTCCGCGAGCGTCGGTGCACGGAAGCCGATCCGGGCAACGCGGATGGCGCTGTCGCCACGGACCAAGTACTGGGACCAGAAACTGCGGTGTAGCGCGAGGGCGCATTTGTCGTACGAACACGTGGAGTCCTGCGCAGCGAGCGGCGAGCGCACCACGGTGCCCAGTAGAGCGATGACACCCAGTTCGATCAGCCTCGTCCGAAGCATGGAGTGTGCGTGCTGTCTAACCGATCCGGCTTCTGCCGAGGACGACCCGCCGGCCAGCGGCACCAGCGTTTGTGCGTAGCACGTGCGCCAGCAGGCGCACAACCGCCGTTTCCACTGAAACGTGCGCGACCGGCGGCA
>JACPAP010000300.1 GCA_016180765.1 Gemmatimonadota bacterium | reverse complement strand
GCCGCTTGGTGGCCGGTAGATGTCCCCGTAACGCAGGTTCCACACGATCCGATTGACGCCGGCCTTGGCACTCGCCGGTACGCGGGCGACTTCGCGTCCCCGGCTGTCGAGAATGGTCACCACCGGGGCCGCCGGTCCCGACGAGTCCGCCGGCTCACGCAGGTAGTAGTCAATGATCGCGCCCGCGGGCGGATTCTGGCCGCGGAAGATCATGTCTCCCGAATGCGCGGCCTCGTCCGCGTACCTGATCTGCACGGCCGGCTCGAGGGTAAGCAGGTGGGCGGGCTTCGCCGCGACCTCCGCCGACAGCTCCTGCAGCGGATTCAGGTTGTCGAGAATCCACACGCCCCGCCCGTGCGTGGCGAGGACCAGGTCGTTATCGCGCGGGTGGACGACCATGTCGTAGACCGGCACCGTGGGCATCCCGGCGCGCAGCGAGATCCAGTGCTGGCCCCCGTCGTTGGTGTAGAACAGCCCGAATTCCGTGCCGAGGTAGAGAACGTTTCGATTGCGCGGGTCCTCTCGGACGGTGCGCAACACGCGGTTAGCGGGGAGATCGCTCACGATAGACGTCCAGGTCTGGCCAAAGTCCGAGGACTTGAAGAGGAAGTTGCGGTAGTCGTTGCTCCGGTGGTTGTCCGCCGTCACGTACACGGTTCCCGTATCGAAACGCGACGCTTCGATCCCCGCGATCCAGCTGGTGCGCGGGAGGCCTGGCAGCCGGTTCGCCACGTTGGTCCAGGTTTTCCCGTCGTCGCGCGAGACCTGGAGATTCCCGTCATCGGTGCCGGCGTAGAGCAGGCCCCGATGCACGGGGGACTCCGCCAGTGCGCTCAACGTGGGGTAGTACGGGATGCCATCGTCCAGCGACGCGGTCGAGTCGCCAGCGGGTTGGCCCATGATAGGGAGTTTGCGGCGGTTCACCTTGGTCGTGAGATCACCCAAGTCGATCCACGTGTCGCCACGATCGGTGCTCTTCCAGAGCTGGTTGGTGCCCGCGTACAAGGTGTTGGGGTCGTGGGGCGAGATGAGATGCGGCGCGTCCCAGTTGGCGGGCGCCATGGCGTTCAGCAGCTCGGGCTCGGGGAGCCCCGGGCCCCAGGCGTCCCAGTTACGTCGATCCGCAATAGCGCCGCGCGGATCGCCGGGACGAATCGCCTTCACCTCGTGCGTGACCAAGTCCACCCGCTGGAGACCGAGGTACTGCGACGCCGTATACACGGTGCGGTTCGTGGTGGTGTCCACGCGGCTCTGGAATCCATCGCCCCCGCCGATCTGAGACCAGTCGTCGAACCGGATGCTGCCCTTGACCCAGTTGGCGCTGGGTCCCATCCAGCTGCCGTTGTCCTGGAGGCCGCCGTACACCCAGTACGGGTTCCGGTTGTCCACCGCGATGCGGTACCACTGGCTCACGGGGAGGTTGGTCACGTAGAGCCAGGTCACGCCCCGATCGTACGAGATCCCCACGCCGCCGTCGTCTCCCTTGATCAGGTGCCGGGAGTCGCGCGGGTTTACCCACAAGATGCGGTCATCGCCGTGGAGCGACTGCCGCGCCGGGCGGAACGTCTTTCCTCCGTCGTCGGAGTAGCTGAAATCGTTCTCCATGTAGATCCGCTGGTCGTCGTTGGGATCCACCAGGATCTGGCTGGCGTACATGGGGCGCGGGTTCCAGTCGCTCATCCAGCGCCAGGTCTCGCCATTGTCCTCGGAGCGATACACGCCGGCGGCGCGACGGGTGTAGGCGGTGGATGCGTTATAGCGGTAGCCCTGCTCGACCGACACGTACACGATCCGCGGGTCCCTGCGGTAGATGGAGATTCCGATGCGGCCCTTGTCACTGGCCGGAAGGCCGTTGGTGAGCTTGGTCCAGGTCTCGCCGCCGTCGGTGGACTTCCACAGCGCGCTTCCGGGGCCTCCGCCGTGGAACCCGTACGCCTTGCGCATGCGCTGGTAGGAAGCGGCGTAGATGGTGTTGGGATCGGACGGATCGATCGCGACGTCCACCACACCGGTCAGCGTGTCCACGTACCACACCCGTCGCCAGGTCTGCCCGCCGTCCGTTGTCTTATACAGGCCGCGCTCTTCGTTGGGGCCCCAGAGATGTCCCATGGCGGCAACGAACACCGTGTTCGGATCCTGCGGGTGGATAGCGATCCGACCCACGTGATGGCTCTGCCGGAGTGCTACGTTGCGCCAGGCCTTGCCGCCATCGGTGGACTTGTAGACACCGTCGCCCCAGGAGTTGCTCTGGCGGTTCGCCCGCTCCCCGGTACCTACCCATACCTGATTGGTGTCCACCTGACTCACCGCGATGGCGCCCACCGAGTGGGTGGCCTCGTGCTCGAACACCGGCGTGTAGGTGACGCCGTTGTTGGTGGTCTTCCACACGCCGCCCGTGGCGGTGGCGACGTAGAAGGTGGAGGGATTGGCTTCGTGTATCGCCAGGTCCACCACTCGGCCGCTCATGGTGGCGGGGCCGATGTTGCGGACGCGGAGGCCGGCAAAGGTTTGCGGGTTGAGCGTCTGCGCCGAGGGAGCGGGCGCGGAAGCCATCAGAATTGCGAGGAAGCACTGGATGGTTTTCATGGTCCAGGAGAGCAAGGGGTGAAGGCCGGATCGGGAGTCCCCTGGGCCGGCCTAGGAAAGTCCCGCGATAACCTAGTTCGGGGTGCTGGCCTGCACGAGGTCGCGACAGCAACGCACGCCCGGTTTTCTCCGGTAGGCACACTGCGTGCCACGCACCCCTTGCTGGAGAAGTCGCTGTTAGCTAACCTGGCTAGCTAATGGGAGACTTTATGACCGTTGTTACCGTGCACCGAGCGAAGACCAATCTGTCCAAGCTGATCGCCCGGGCGCTGGCAGGCGAGGAGATCGTCATTGCCCGGGGTGATACGCCCGCCGTGCGCCTGGTGCCGGTCGCCCCCCCGGAACCGCGCCGCGTCCCCGGCACGCTCAAGGGAAAGATCCAGGTCACGGACGCGTTCTTCGAGCCCTTGCCGCCTGAGGAGCTGGACGCCTGGGGCCAGTGACCCGCCGGCGCCCCCGCCGCATGGCGGGGCGGCCGTCCGCCGTGTACGGTGGCCGGCGACTCCTGCTCGATACTCACGCGCTCCTGTGGTGGCTTAGCGGCGATACCCGGCTGTCGCGCGCCGCGCGCCGGGCCATCGCGGACGAGTCAGCGACCGTGTTCGTCAGCGCGGCGTCCGCCTGGGAGGTGGCCACCAAGGCGCGGCTCGGAAAGCTCAGCGACCCACTCGGCCTTGCCGATGCGCTTGGCACCCACCTGGCCGCGCAGGGCTTTCAAGAGCTGCCCATTACCCTGGAGCACGGGCGGCGAGCGGGAAAACTCCCCGGCCCGCACAAGGATCTGTTCGACCGCATGCTCATCGCACAGGCCCAGACCGACGGGCTAGCCGTCGTCTCGAACGAAACCGTCTTCGACGGCTACGGTGTGCAACGGGTCTGGTAAGTGGAGCGTTGGCTAAGCGTCGTGCTTGACATAACCGGCGACACGGCGCATTGTCGCCTCATCTCCGGCAGGACAAGTCGTGGAAGACTGGGTGGCCGCGCTCCAGCGTGGGCAGCCAGAAGCCGCCTGGGATCTGTTCCTCGGCCGCTACCGCCGTCTCGTCTTCGCGGCCATCCGCCACTACGCCCAGGACTATGACGACGTGATGGATGTGTTCGCGCGGGTCTGCGAGGCCCTGCGCGAGGACAACCTGCGCCGGCTGCGCAGCTACCTAGAGCAGCCAACCCATCGCGCTCGTTTTTCTACCTGGCTCGTCACCGTAGTCCGCCATCTCACGATCGACTGGTTCCGTTCGCAGGAGGGGCGCCGCCGCGTCTCCGCTGTTGGCGAAAGGTTGCCGCCGCTTCAACGCCGCATCTTCGAGCACGTCTTCCTGCATCGGCGTAGCCACGTCGAGACCTACGAGTTGATCCGCAGCGCCGAGACGCCGGGACTCTCCTTTGCGGATTACCTAGTCGAGCTTCGAGCGACATATCGAGCCGTGACGGATGGGCGGCGTGGTCTGCTGCTCCGCGAGCTGGGGGCAGGGCCGCCTTCCCCGGCCGAGGAGGCCGAAGCACCGGCCACCTGGCACTCGGCCGAGCAGCGCGAACTGCTGGAGCAGGCCCTGCCTACGCTGAGCCCGCAAGACCGCCTGGCAGTTGAGCTCTACGTCCAGGACGAGCTTCCCGCCGCGACCGTCGCCAAGATCATAGGGCTTCCCAACCCGAAGGCGGTCTACAACCGGGTATACCGGGCGCTCGCCGACCTGCGGGCCCGACTCGAGCAAGCCGGCGTTCGGAGAGAGGACCTGTGAGCACTTCGGGCCCCGCTGGCCGTCTCATGCTAACGACTGGGGAGAAGCCTCGAACCCCGGAGGGCTTGTCGTTTGACTGATCTCGATCCCGTCATCCGCTTTAGACTAGCGATGCGAGCCGGCAGGGAATCTGGCTCGCCTACTCCGGATTGCCTGGACGACGACACCATCGCGGCGCTGGCCGAAGGAACGCTCGAACCGGCACGGCATGCCGCGGCGTTGCCACACCTGGCTGCCTGCCCGCGATGCCGGGTTGCGGTGGCGTCCGTCGCCCGCGCGCTCGGCGACCCCTCGGTGGCGCGCGCTGCCCGGGCGGCCGAGGCCCGGGGCCGGCTGCGCGTCTATCGGATCGCGGCGATCGCGCTGCCCGCCGCGGCGGTGCTGGCGCTCTTACTGGTCCGGCCGCGGCCGCCGGAGGTGGGTGTGCCCATCCACCGAGCACCGACGATCACCGCGGCGCCGGCGCCTGCC
>JACPAP010000299.1 GCA_016180765.1 Gemmatimonadota bacterium | reverse complement strand
TGTCGCCTGACCACACGGAGCGAAGATTACCATGCGAAAGGGACCCCTCCTCACCTTCGTGGCAGCTTCCCTCTGCGGTGCTGTGTCTGCCCGCGCGCAGGGCCCTCAACGCCAACCGGTTCAGTTGCCCGAGGGAAACGGCAAGGAATTGGTCGAGGCCACCTACGCCAGCTGCCACGGGCTCAACCTGCTGGCCAACTCCGCTGGCTACACCCGCGAAGGCTGGGAACTGGTTCTCAGCTCCATGGTGGCCTTGCCCCGCGAGCAAACTGCCGTGCTGGCGGAATACCTAGCCAAGAACTTCCCGGAGAAGCCAAGACCAGCCGCCGTGTTGGTTCCGGGCAACGTGACCGTCGAAATCCAAGAATGGGTGGTGCCTTCCCTCGGCTCGCGGCCGCATGATCCGCTGGCCGCTGCGGACGGCTCCATCTGGTGGACGGGCCAGTGGTCCAACGTGCTGGGGCGGCTCGATCCCAAGACCGGCGCCATGAAGGAGTACCCACTCAAGACGCCTCAGTCAGGACCGCATGGACTGGATGCCGACCAGGCGGGCAACATCTGGTACACCGGCGTCTCGAAGCGTCACGTGGGCAAGCTGGACCCGAACACGGGCGAGGTGACCGAGTATTTCCTACCGGAGGGCCCGGCCCGCGGTCCCCACACGCCGATCTTCGATCGCCAGGGCACGCTCTGGTTCACGCTCCAATCGGGCATGGTTGGACGGCTGGTGCCGGCGACCGGCGAGATGAAGGTGGTCCCGACGCCGAGCCAGAATACCTATCCGTACGGCATCCAGGTGAATTCCCAGGGCGTCCCCTGGTACGTGGACTTCCGCGGCAACCGGATCGGCAGCGTGGATCCGGCGACCATGGAGATTCGCGAGTACGTCCTGCCGGACCCAGCGGCGCGGCCCCGCCGGCTTGCGCTCACTCCTGATGACCTCGTCTGGTATACCGACTATGCGCGTGGCTACCTGGGCCGGTTCGACCCCAAGACCGGCGCTATCCGGGAATGGCCATCTCCCGGCGGCCGGGAGTCCCGACCATACGGGATCGCGGCGGTGGGCAACACCATCTGGTACAGCGAATCGGGAGTGAGACCGAATACGCTGGTGCGCTTCGATCCCCGGATCGAACAGTTCCAGACCTGGGCCATCCCGTCGGGCGGAGGCGTGGTACGGAACATGATGGCCACGGCCGACGGCAACCTGGTGCTGGCGTGCAGCGGGGTGAATCGGGTGGCCCTGGTGGAGATCGGAGGCAATGACTGATGCGCCGCGCCCCTCTCTTCGGGTTGCTTGTCGCGATCGCCGCGACGGAAGCCCACGCGCAGCAAAGCGCCGCCGATCTCCGCGCCGCGTTGGTCGCGCGGGGGAAATCGCTGGAGCTCCCGGGCGAGTGGGCGCCGCCGCCCGGGAACGCCCTCGAGCACCACACCGCGGGCTTCGCCAAGACGCTGTGCTCGGCGGTGTTCCTCACCGGCCTCGATGCGGCCGACGCCGCCGCCAACGTGGGCTTCTTCACCGGCCCGCTGCAATACCGGCACCACGTGGTGGACACCGTGGTGGACCGTACCAGACAGGAAGTGCGTCTGCGCCTCCCGAACGGTGTCACGCGCGTCGCCCGCCGCTTCAAGAGTCAGGGCTGCATAGCGCTCCCGGTCGGGAACGACTCGGTGTTCTTCGCTCCGTCAACGGTCACACCCAACCTGCCCGATCCGGCCACCACCCCGTGGCCCATGGGCGACGCCCTGCCAACCCCGCCGTGGCCGGCCGAGATAGACTCGGCCGCCTTCGCGGCGGTGATGGACACGGCGTTCGGTCCCCCTGAGGCCATGACGCTGGCCGTGCTGATCACCTACAAGGGCCGAATACTCGGCGAGCGCTACGCCCCAGGAATCGGCATCCACACGCCGCTCGAAAGCTGGTCCATGGGCAAGAGCCTCACCGGCACGCTCATCGCCCGGCTGATCCAGATGGGCGTCTATCGCCTCGACCAGCCCGCGCCGATCCCCGAATGGCAGCAGCCGGGCGATCCGCGCCAGGAGATCCGGATCATGGACATCATGCGGATGTCCAGCGGGATCCGGATCCGCGCGCCCCAGGACCCCGACTGGAACGATTCGCTGGGCTACCCCGACCACCTCTACCTCTACACCGGCGGCGCGAACTCCTACCAGTGGGCAGCCACTCGGCCGCAGCAGTGGAAGCCCAACACGGTGGGACGCTACCGGAATACCGACCCGGTGCTTGCGAGCTACCTGGTGCGTCTGGGCGCGGAGAAAACGGGCCAGGACTATCACTCGTTCCCACAGCACGCGCTGTTCGACAAGATCGGGGTGCGCAACGCGATCATCGAGACCGACCCCTACGGCAATTTCCTGGGCCAGGGTTACCAGATGGTCTCGGCCCGTGACTGGGCGCGGCTGGGCAACCTCTACCTACAGGACGGCGTCTGGAACGGCGAGCGGCTCCTCCCGGAGGGCTACGTTGCGTACGTGAGGACCCCCGCGCCCGCCTGGGTGGCGGACGGGCGCCCCGTCTACGGCGGCGGGTTCCTCTGGGTGAACGGCGACGGCGCCCGGCCGATTCCGCGCGACGCCTTTTCGATGCAGGGAGCGGGCGGGCAGAGCGCCACCATCATCCCCTCGCATGGGCTGGTGGTGGTGCGGATCGGCAAGTACCGGGGGGCCGGCGCCGGCGGCCGCGCGCTCAACCGGGCGTTCGAGATGCTGATGCGGACCGTGCCGGCCAGTCGCTAGAAGCGGGGTCCGGGAACCGGGGGCCGGGGTCCGGGCGTGCGCAGACCCGATCCCCGGACACAAAAGCCCGGACCCCGGTCCTCGACCCCGACGCGTCCTCAGGGACCCACGGCCGTCAACTGGTGCGAAAGCCCCTCACCGCTAAGCAGGAGTGCTCATGACACGTCGCGCCTGTGTGCTCATCGCGGCCCTGATTGCCGCCGGCACGTCCCCCGCCGCCGGCCAGAACTTCGATACCGTGCAGATCCGCACCCATCCCCTTGCGCCTGGTGTCTACATGCTGCAGGGGGCGGGCGGCAACATCGGGCTGGCCGTGGGCGATGATGCCGTGTTCGTGGTGGATGACCAATTTGCGCCGCTCACGCCCAAGATCCTGGCCGCCATCGCCGCCATCACGCCGCGCCCGGTGCGGTTCGTCCTCAACACCCACTGGCATTTCGACCACACGGGTGGCAACGAGAACCTGGGCGAGGCCGGCGCCCTCGTGATAGCGCACGAGAACGTGCGGCGCCGCATGGCGGTCGGGCAGTTCATCGAGGCGGTCAATCGCCAGGAACCGCCGGCGCGGCCCGGTGCCCTCCCGGTCGTGACCTTCACCCAGGGCGTCACGTTCCATATCAACGGTGATTCCGTGGTGGTGCAGCACGTGCCGCCGGCGCACACCGACGGCGACGCGATCGTCTTTTTCACCCGGGCGAACGTGATGCACATGGGGGATCTGTTCGTGAGCGCCGGGCTGCCGTTGGTGGACTTGTCCAGCGGCGGGTCCATCCACGGCGTCATCGGCGCCGCGGAGACGGGACTGGGCATGGCGAACGCCGAGACCAGGATCATCCCCGGCCACGGCCCGCTGGCGAATCGGGCGCGATTGCAGGCGTTTCACGACATGCTGGTGGACCTGCGAACCCGCGTCGGCGCCGAAGTGGCCGCCGGCCAGACCGTCGAGCAGGTCCTGGCGGCGGACCTCACGGCACCGTACCGGCAAGACTGGCCGGGCGGTCACGAACGCTTCGTGCGCATCCTGCACCAAGAGTTGTCGAGGCCATGAGCACCGTACGCGTTCGCCTCCTGACCGCCATCATCGCTGCGTCCGCGGCGTACATACCCACGTCCGTTGCGGCGCAGATCAGGACGGTTGCGTCGGGGTTGGACACCCCCTGGGACCTGGAGTGGGGCCCGGACGGCGCCATCTGGGTCACCGAGCGTCCGGGCCGCGTCTCGCGGGTGGACGTCGCCACCGGTCTGGTCACCCTGGTGGGCGAGATCAAGGTCACCGAGGTCAGCGAGAGCGGGCTCATGGGGATGGCCTTCCACCCGGACTTCGCCAGCCAGCCGTACGTATACCTGGCTCACTCTTATCGCGCCCTGTTCGGGATCGGCAACCGGCTAATTCGGATGCGTTACGTCGGCGGCCGGCTCACGGACCTGGAAACGCTGCTGGACGACATCCCCGGCGCCGGCAACCACAACGGCTCGCGGCTGGCCATTGGCCCGGATCGAATGCTCTACATGACCACGGGCGACGCCGGCGACGGATCGCGGTCACAGGATCGAAGCTCGCTCGCCGGCAAGGTTCTGAGACTCACCCTGGATGGGAAGCCGGCGCCGGGCAATCCGTTCGGCAACGCGGTCTGGTCGTACGGGCACCGCAATCCCCAAGGGATCGCGTTCCAGGCGGGGACCAACGCGTTGTATGTGGCCGAGCACGGTCCCAGCGAGGCGGACGAGGTCAACCTGGTCGAACCCGGGCGCAATTATGGCTGGCCCGAGGTCCGCGGCGCCTGCGACGCCGACGCCGAGCGCGTCTTTTGCTCCGCGAACCAGGTGATGGAACCGGTCGCCGAGTTCACGCCTACGCTCGGGGTCGCGGGCGCGGCGTTCGTCGCCCGGGACACCCTGCTCGTCACCGCGCTCTCGGGCCGGGTCCTGCTTCGGATTACCCTCACGCCCGACGGCCGGCGCGCCGCCGCGGTCGAACGCCTCCACGCAGGCGAGTTCGGACGCATCCGCGACGTGCTGGTGGGCCCGGACGGCGCGATCTATCTCGCCACCAGCAATCGGGA
>JACPAP010000055.1 GCA_016180765.1 Gemmatimonadota bacterium | reverse complement strand
GCCGCGGACTCGCTGCGCCGAGCGGCCCAGGCCGAGTACGACCACCTCCGGGTGGCGCTGGATAGCGCGCGCGGCAGCTCGGCGCCGGCCGCCGTGGTGGAGAGCCTGCGAACCGCGCTGGTTCAGGCCAGTAGCAAGACGGCCGCGCTGGAGGCCTCGCTCCAGCGGGCCCAGGCATCGCTCAACCAGCAGCTCGCCGCCGGCGATTCGGCGCGGCGCCAGGCCCAGGCCGACCTCCAGCGACTTCGCGGGGAGGTGAGCCGCGCCAGCGACACACAGGTCTCGAGCGCCCTGCTGGACAGCCTCCGCCGGGCGCTCCGAAGCGCGGAAGACCGAGCCAACAACATCGACCAGCAGCTCCGGGCGGTGAAAGGCGTGGACCTGGCGGCCATCTCGCAGGCCAACCAGGGGGCCGTGGGGCTGGTCACCGCGTTCGCCGGCGACGAGGCGTGGGACGGCTCGGGGTTCGTGATCACGCGTTCCGGCTACTTCTTGACCAATCGGCACGTCGCCGCGCCGGAAGGTCGCCAGGCCGACTCCGTGTTCATCACCATGGCGGATCAGCGATACGGCGTTCGAGTCGCCGTAGTGGCCGTGGCGCCGCCCGACGGTCCCGACCTGGCGGTCCTCAAGATCCCCAGCTACGCCGGTCCCTACATCGCCAAGGCGGACTGGGCCGGCACCCGGGCGCGTCAGGGAGAGTCGGCCGCGCTGATCGGCTTCCCGCGAGGGGCGGCGTTGGCGCTGGACCAGACCCGGACCGTGCGCACGTCCATGGCCGCCGGGATCTTCAGCAAGGTGACGACGGACCGGATTCAGTTCGACGGGTTCACCATCGGGGGATCCAGCGGCAGCCCGATCTTCAACGCCAACGGCGAGGTCGTCGCGGTGCACGCCGCCGGCTTGAAGGAAGCAGCGGGGCTCGGTTTCGCGGTGCCGGTGAGCCAGGTTCTCCCGCTCCTCCCACCCGACGCCAAGGCCGAGCTGGGCATCAGCTAGTGTCGCGTCGGGCTGCTCGTGAGCGAACTTCTGAGACGCGCCCCTAGCCTAGCTGTGCCGGAAGCTCCGCCGTACCGAATCTGCGCTCGCACCCCGCTGCGAGTGGATCTCGCCGGCGGCGGAACCGACGTGGCCCTGTTCGCCGCGAAACACGGTGGGGCGGCGGTCGGGGCCGCGATCAGCCTGTCGGTGCACGTGGAGGTGCGCCTGGGGGGTGGCACCATCCGGCTGCGGTCGGAAGATCGCGACCGCCGCGTGACCGTGGCGCAGGCCTCCGCGATGGCGTACGACGGGACCCTGGATGCGCCGAAGGCTGCGCTCAACATGTTGCCCGTGACCGGAGGTATCGAGATCCTGACGCGGAGCAACGCACCCCCCGGCGCCGGGCTCGGCGAGCGCGGTGCCCTGGATGTCGCGGTGCTCGCCGCGCTGGCCCACTGCCGGAACGAAGTCTACGACGCCACCGAGTTCGCCGAGCTGGCGTTTCATCTGGAGACGAGGGAGCGGCGGCGACTGAGCGGCCGGCAGGATCCCTACACGGCGGCGCTGGGCGGCGTGCAGGCGTTGGAGGTTGGCGCGGACGTGGTTGCGGTGCGTGCCGTCTCGCTCGAAGCGGGCCGGCTCGCCGAGTGCGGTGCGCACCTGCTGCTCGTCTACCTCGGCCGGGCGTACGCCGCCGAGGCCGCGGCGCGGCGCGTGTGGGACGCGGTGGCCGCGGGCCAGACCGGCGTGGTAGAGGCGCTGGTCGGATTGCGGGATCTCGTGGCCCCGGTGGTGGAGTCGTGGGAGCTGGGGGATTGGCGGCGCGCAGGCCGTCTTTTCCAGGACGCGACCCGCCACTACGTGGTGCTCGATCCCATCTGGTCCGCACCGCCCACCCAGCGTCTGGTGGCTGCCCTTCGTGATGCTGGCGCCTGGGGGGTCAAGCCGGCGGGTCCACGCCCGGGCGCCAGCCTGTTGGTCCTTGGGCCGGTCGATCGCCGGGCTCGCATCGCCAGTGCGGCGCAGGCCCACGGTGGCGTGGTGTTGGATTGCGCCATCGGGACCGAGGGCGTGAGCGTCTGGCGCGAGGATCTCCCGGAGGCCTGACCGTGTCGCTGGTCATCGTGCTGCACCGGCCCCAGGATCTGGTAAACATCGCCAGCGTGATCCGTATCATGAAAAACTTCGCGCTGCGGGACCTGAGGCTGGTGGCCCCGGCCGAGTACGACGCCTATCGCGTCGAGGGGATCGCGCACCAGACCGGCGACGTGCTGAAGCGCGTCCAGGTATTCGATGCGCTGGATCCGGCGCTGGCCGACTGCCATCAGGTGGTGGGCTTTACCGCCCGGCAGCGAAGCGCCAAGCGGAACGCGCAGCGGCCGCGCGAGGCGGTGGGCGAGCTCCTCGCGATGAGCGAGGCGACGCTGGTCGCGCTGGTGTTTGGGCCGGAAGACCAGGGGCTGACCAACGACGAGCTGGATCGCTGCCACCGGATCGTGACCATCCCTACCAGCGCCGAGTACCCGTCGCTGAATCTGGCGCAGGCCGTGGCGGTGATGGCGTACGAGCTGTTCCTGGCCCGCGGAACGCCGCCGTTGAAGCCGCCCCGCCGGGCCGCGGAGCCGGCGAGGCAGGAGCAGCTGGAGCGGCTCTTCGGGGACGCGCGGGCGGCGCTGGAGGCGATTGACTTCTTCAAGACCCGCCGGCCGGAGGCGATCATGCGGACCGTGCGCGAGGTCATTCACCGGACCCCGTTCGACGCGCGCGAGGTGGAGCTGGCGCGGGCCATGTGCATCGAAGTGGTCAGGTACCTGCGGCTTGTAGGGCGCTCTCCCTGACCCCACATTGTTGGTGGAGGCCCTCGACGTTCCGAGCCCGCAGCTGCGCGACTCCTGGTGCCCGCCGCTGTATTTCATTGATGGCCTGTACCTCGGCAACGCGCGCACCGTGCACGTGGATCAACTGTTGGCGCCCGAGCAGGTCGAAGGGGTCGAGGTCTACAGCGGCGCCGGCAACCTGCCTCCCGAGTTCAACCGCACCGACTCGCAGTGCGGCGTGATCGCGTTCTGGACCAGATAGACGGTCGTCGGTAGGCCGGCTCGGCACACCGGTGCGAGTTGTCTTACGCGGGTGGCGCAGTATTTTTGTGGGGCGATCGCATGTGAATATTTTCACGAGGCCCTTTTCTGCGATCGCCCATCACGTCGTAATTCGGTCGCACCAACCAGTTTGCACGGGCGGCCTCGGCCCGGTGGATGTGGAGCGAACACATGCGCGGTCCAGATGGGCGATGACGATTGACGCCGGTACGGCGGGACGCCACGCGGCCCGTGCGCTCCTGCTGGGTGTGGCGGTGGTTGGGCTCGTCGGACCCGAGCGGTCGGTGCGAGCGCAGCAGCCCCCGGCCCAGCAGCAGGCCACGCCGCCCTTCGAGGCGCCCGAAATCCCTGATACCGCCGGCCTCCCCGGTCCCCGCCAGCCCGTCTTCTTTCGGCACGACGTCCACGCGGGGCAGTACCAGATCGATTGCCGCTATTGCCACTCCAGCGCCGAAAGCGCGCCGTATCCCGGTATGCCCAGTATGAAGACCTGCATGGGCTGCCACCTGATCGCCGGGGCGGCGATCCCGGAGGTGCAGAAGGTGCGCGAGGCGGCGATGTCAAACCAGGCGATCGAGTGGATCAAGGTCCACCGGATGCCTCCCTTCGTGCATTTCCCGCACATGCGTCACCTGAAGCGGGAAACCGCGGTCAAGGCCGAGATCACCTGCCAGACGTGCCACGGCCAGGTGGAGCGGATGCCGCAGGTCTACCAGTTCGCGTCGCTCAAGATGGGCTGGTGCCTGGACTGCCATAAGAAGAACAAGGTCACCACGGACTGCACGGCATGTCATTACTGAGCGCGGCATGGACGGCGTGGGGCAGCATGACGGCATGGACGGCATGAGCGGCGCGGACGGCCTGCACGGCGCGGAGCGCGGCATGAACCGTCGACGGTTCCTTCGGGTCCTCGGCGTTGCCGGCGGCGGGTCGCTCGCGGCCACCGCCTGCGGTAGCCAGTCTCCCGAGAAGCTGATTCCCTATCTCATTCCGGTGGAGGACCAGGTTCCCGGGGTCGCCACCTGGTATGCCACCACGTGCCGCGAGTGTCCGGCCGGCTGCGGCGTCCACGCGCGGGTGCGGGAAGGCCGGGCGGTCAAGCTCGAGGGCAATCCCGACCATCCGATCAACCACGGGAAGCTGTGCGCGCGCGGCCAGGCAGCGCTCCAGGGACTGTACAATCCCGACCGAGTGCGGGGGCCGCTGGCCAAGAACGCCGCGGGGACGTTCGAGCCGATCTCCTGGCAGGACGCCGTCACCCGCGTAGGTGAGCGCTTGGGGGCGGCTCCCGGCGCCCAGGTCTGGTTCGTCACCGGCAACGAGGCGGGCACCTTCGACCGACTGGTGAGCGACTGGCTCACCACGCTCGGGTCTTCCGGCCGCGTGGTGTACGAGCCATTCGGCTACGAGGCGTTGCGCCATGCCACCCGCGAGGTCTTCGGCACGGAGGAGCTGCCCCGGTACGACCTCGGCGCCGCGCGCTACATCGTGTCGTTCGGAGCCGACTTCCTCGAGACCTGGCTCTCGCCGCTGGAGTACACTCGCGGGTTCGTCGCGTCCCACGCGTTCGCCGACGGCACGATGGGCAAGTTCGTGCACGTTGAGCCGCGTATGAGCCTCACCGCTCAGAACGCGGACGAGTGGATCCCTCCGGCGCCCGGCACGGAGGGCGTGCTGGCGTTGGCGATCGCCCACGTGATCGTCCGCGATCGCCTGGGCTCAGGCGCGGGCATTCACCGCCGGCCCGAGCGTCGCGGTGGCGGGAGGCATGGGGGCGCAACACGCGGACGCCCATGCCACCGCGGCCGCCGTCCACCTGTTGAACTACGTCGCGGGGAACGTGGGCCGGACGGTCGGGTTCGGTGCCGCGCCTAATGCCACGGGCGGGAGTCGGTATCAGCGCCTCGTGGACCTGACGCAGGCGATGCGGGAAGATCGGGTCGCGGTGCTGTTCGTTCACGGAGCCAACCCGGCCTACGCGAGCCCTGCCGGCCTCGGCTTGGCCGCCGCCCTGGCGAGGGTCCCGTTCAAGGTGAGCTTCTCGCGCTTCCAGGATGAGACCGCGATGCAGGCGGACGTGATCCTTCCGGATCACGATCCGCTGGAGCAATGGAACGACTTCGAGCCGCGCGCGGGGGTGAGCCTGCTGCAACAGCCGGTGATGCAACCGGTGTTCGATACCCGGCAGACCGGAGACGTGCTGTTGGAGCTGGCCCGGCTGATGGGCGGCCGCATGGCCCAGCGGTTCACGGCGGCGACCTACCAGGACTACCTCCAGGACGCGTGGCGCCGGCTGCACCAGCAGCGGGGCAGCCGCGAGACGTTCGA
>JACPAP010000054.1 GCA_016180765.1 Gemmatimonadota bacterium | reverse complement strand
CGGTGGCGGTCACCGGTACCTTCAGCCACGTCTCGGCAGGCCGGTATACCACCTGCGCGGTGGCGAGCGGCAGCGCGTATTGCTGGGGCAATAACTTCGACGGCGAGGTGGGTGACGGCACCACGGTTTCCCGCAGCGCGCCGGTCGCGGTCTCGACCGGCAACCTCTTCAACACGGTGAGCACGGGTGGCTTCCACACTTGCGGGGTGGGCAGCGGCGGTCCTCCTTCGACAGCCTACTGCTGGGGCTGGAACGGCCTGGGCCAGGTGGGCGACGCCTCCGCGTTCGAGCACACCGGGCCGGTCGCGGTGTCCGGCGGCGGGGCGTACAAGGCGATCACCACGGGGCACGAACACAGCTGTGGAGTCCGAAGCAATCCGGCGTCCGTCTATTGCTGGGGCTGGAATAACACGGGTCAGTTGGGAGACGGAACCTTCACGGATCGGACCGTCCCGACTCTCACCGCGGCGACGGGCAGCTACAACACCGCCGGGGGCGGTTACCAACACGCGTGTGCACTCCGGGGCGACGGCGTGGTCTTCTGCTGGGGCAATAACTCGTCCGGCCAGCTCGGCAACGGCACCACCACCTCGAGCGCCACGCCGGTTCAGCTCACCGGGACCACGGCGGCCTTTACCTCGATCTCCGCAGGCGACGATCACAACTGCGGAGTGGCCTCGACCGGGCCCGCCTACTGCTGGGGCAACAACAGCGACGGGCAGCTGGGGAACGGCTCCACCGTCAACAGTTCCTCGGCGGTCCTCGTGTCCGGCGGACTCAGTTTCAAGCAGGTGAGCGCCGGCGGATTCCAGAGCTGTGGAGTCACGACCGCCAACGCCGCCTATTGTTGGGGCGACAACGGCTCGGGTGGGCTGGGGAATGGGACCACGACCAGCAGCCTGACGCCGGCGCTGGTATCGGGGTCGCTCAGCTGGGCCTCGGTGAGCGCCGGGTTGGACTTCGCCTGCGGCGTGACGACGACCGGAGTGGGGTACTGCTGGGGTGAGAACGGTCGGGGACAGCTCGGCAACGGCACCACCAACCAGAGCACGACCCCGGTCCAAGTCTCAGGCGGCTTCACTTGGAAGACCATCAGCGCCAGCCGCAACGCCGGCGCTTGCGGCATCACCACGAGTGACGCGCTCTATTGCTGGGGGTTAGGCTTCACCGGAAACCTCGGCAACGGGGGGTTCGACGACGTGTCGACGCCCGCGGCGGTGCTGACGGCGTTGAAGTTCATCGCGGTCCAGGCGGGCGACCTCACGACCTGCGGGATCGCCGCCGACAGCACGGCCTATTGTTGGGGGAACAACGAGCGGGGCGAGTTGGGCAACGGGACGCGGACCATTCGAACCACGCCGGTCGCGGTGATCACGGGTCCGTTCTCGGTCCCGCCGCTGGCGGCCAGCGCCTGGATGCCGATCGAGCCGGCGCGGCTCCTCGCGCCCGACCCCGGCGACGGCCGCGGCAGCAGCCAGGGTGGCCTCCTCAAGAGGGGCCCGCGCTCACGCCGCTGACCTCGCGCTGGCATGAAACACAGAAGCCGGCGGTGCGTCCCCCCGCCGGCTTCTAGGTTCAGGCGGCCTACGCCGTCGATGAGACCGCTGCGACCTCCGGCGACGCCGATCGCGCGACTGGATACACGCTCACCTGGTAGCGCTTCTTGTTCTTGTGCTCGAACGTGACCAGGCCGTCTGCCACGGCGAACAACGTGTCGTCAGTGGCCCGGCGCACGTTCTTGCCGGGATGAAACTTGGTGCCGCGCTGCCGCACCAGAATGTTGCCCGCCCGCACGAACTGCCCGCCAAACCGCTTCACGCCCAGATACTGCGGGTTGGAGTCGCGCCCGTTGCGGCTGCTGCCTACGCCCTTCTTGTGTGCCATGCCGCCACCAGCCTATCCCTTCACATCGGTGATCTTGATTTCCGTAAAGCCCTGCCGGTGTCCCGTCTTCCTTCGGTAGTTCTCCCGCCGCCGGAACTTGAAGACCACCACCTTCTCACCCTTCCCGTGCCGCACGATCTGCGCCGTGACCCTGGCGCCCTTCACCGTGGGCTTCCCGGCCTTCACCTTCTCCCCGTCCCCGGACAGCAACACGTCGTCGAAGGTCACCTTGGACCCCGGCTCGCCAGTGAGCGTGGGGACCTTGAGCGTCACGCCTTTCTCGGCCCGGAATTGCTTGCCGGCGGTCCTGAAAACTGCATACGTCATAGGGCGGGAATCCTAACGGGGGCTTGCATTTAGGTCAAGTTGCGCTGCGCGTCGTTATGAGACGTGAAACGTGAGACGTGAAACGTGAACGGCGCGCGAGCGGCTAGGCGTTTCACGTTTCACCGTTCACGTCTCACGTGTTTCACGCCACCGCGTACCGTTGCGTCACGTCGCGCCCCGCCGGTTGCGCCACGAATCGAAACTCATCCAACCTCATCATCGGGTCATCCCGCAACTCTAAGTCCACGCCCGTCTTCTGCTCCATTTCCTTGAGGAACTTCTGCTCCTGCTCCAGCAGGTAGAGCGCCACCTCGGGATGGACTCGCACCGTGAGCTGCCGGTCCCGCTTCTCGGTCGCCACCCGCCGCAGGGAGCGCTCGATCCGCCGGACCACCACCTCCGGGCGGAACACTCGGCCGGTGCCCTCGCAGGCGGGACAGGCGATGGTCATGGAGGCCCACAGCGACTCGCGGACCCGCTGCCGGGTCATCTCGATCAGCCCCAGGTCGCTCACCGCGAAGGCGCGGGTGCGGGCCCGGTCCCGGCCCAGGTGGGCGCGCAACTCCTGAAGCACCCGGTCCCGGTTGCCGCGGGTCTCCATGTCAATGAAGTCAATCACCACGATGCCGCCGATATCCCGGAGCCGCAGCTGACGGGCGATCTCCCGGGTGGCGTCCAGGTTGGTCCGGAGAATGGTCTTTTCCGGGTCCTTGGCGCTCCCCGTGTAGCGTCCGGTGTTCACGTCAATCGAGATCAGCGCCTCGGTGGGCTCGATGATCAGGTACCCCCCGGTGGGAAGATCCACCCGGCGCTTGAAGAGGTCTCGGATCTCGGCCTCGATGTCGAACTTGTCGAACAGCGGGGCGCTGTCGTGGTAGAGCGTCACCCGCTCCAACAGCTCGGGATCCACCTGCTCCAGGTACTTGCGGATCTCCCCGTGCAGCTCCTTGGAATCCACCCACAGGTGGTCCACGTTGTCGCTGAACAGGTCCCGAATAATCCCGCTGGTGAGCGAGGCCTCGCGCTGCACCAGGGCCGGCGGGCGGACAAACGTGGCTTTGCGATTGATCTTCTTCCAGAGGCCCATCAACGACTTGAGCTCGCGCCGGAGATGGTCCTCGGTGAGGTCCTCGGCCACGGTCCGGATGATGACGCCGCCGGAGTCTTTGGGCAGGAGCTTGGAGACCATTTGCCGCAGCCGCGTCCGTTCGTCCCGGTCGTCAATCTTGCGGCTGACGCCCACCTTGGAGGCGAACGGGAGGTACACCAGGTTCCGGCCCGGCAGCGAAACCTGCGCGGTGACCCGCGGGCCCTTGGTCCCAATGGGCTCTTTGGTGACCTGGACCAGGATGCTTTCGCCCCGTTTGACCAGGTCTTGGATATTGGGAAGCTTGCCGCCCGGCTCTTCGTCTAGGTCATCGTCCTCGGGCTCGATGACGTCCGACGCATGGAGAAAGGCGCTCTTGCCGAGGCCGATGTCCACGAAGGCGGCCTGGATACCGGGCAGGACGGCCTCGACCTTGCCGCGGTAGATGTTGCCGACGATCCGCCGGATCTCAGGCCGGTCAAGCAGCAGCTCGACAAGGCGGTCGTCCTCCAGGATGGCGACCCGGGTTTCCCTGGGGGCCGCGGAGATGAGAATCTCTCGTTTCAAGAGGGTATCCTCTACAGAAGAAAGCCCGCGCAGGAGCGCCGGCGGGTTCAGGCGGTGTCGAGGTCACGGGGCTTAAGATTAATGCCTGGAATAGGTTACGTCAAGGGCTGGGAAACGGGAAAGGGGAAACGGGAAACCTAGAGTCGCCTCACGCGGGCCCACGTTTCCCGTTTCACGCTTCCCGTTTCCCGATCAATCGATAAGGTCCCCGAGCAGCTCCCTCGCGATAACGATTCGCTGGACCTCGCTCGTCCCTTCCCCGATCTCGCAGACCTTGGCGTCCCGCATCATCCGCTCCACGGGGTACTCCGTGGTGTAGCCGTACCCCCCATGGAGCTGGACGGCCTTGATGGCCGCCCGCATGGCCACCTCGGAGGTGAAGAGCTTGGCCATGGCCGCCTCTTTCTTGAACCGCTTGCCGTTCTGCTTGAGCCAAGCGGCATGATAGACCAGGTGCCGGCCGGCTTCGATCTCGGTCGCCATGTCGGACAGGGCGAAGTGGACCCCCTGGAACCTGGCGACTGGCTGCCCGAACTGCTTCCGCTGGGCCGTGTAGGAGAGGCACTCCTCCAGGGCGCCCTGGGCCACGCCCAGGGCCAGGGCGCCGATGCCGATCCGTCCCGAGTCCAGGGTCTTGAGGAAGTTGACGAAGCCCATCCCCACCTCGCCCAGCACGTTCTCCTTGGGCACGACGGCGTCCTCCAGGTGCAACTCGCGCGTGTCCGACGCGCGCCACCCGAGCTTGTCTTCCTTCTTGCCCGCCTTCACCCCGGGCGTCTTGGGCAGGTCCGGCGCGTGCCCCACGCCCAGTCGGGTGGCGGTGTCGAGATCGCAGGTGTCCTTGGTCACGATAAACGAGGTAATGCCGCGGCTGCTCTTGGCGGACTTGGGATCGGTGCGCGCGGTGATCACGAAGATCTCGCCCACGCCGGCGTGGGTAATGAAGATCTTGGAGCCGTTGATCACGTAGTGGTCGCCCCGGTCCACGGCGGTGGTCTCG
>JACPAP010000053.1 GCA_016180765.1 Gemmatimonadota bacterium | reverse complement strand
CATCGGGCTGGCGGCGGGCATTCTCCCCGCGCGGCGCGCTGCGGCGGTGGATCCGGTGGAGTCACTGAGGTACGAGTAACCCTACCACACGCCGAGCAGCTTCCACCACAGGGGCCCCAGGCTCATCCACACCAGTAGGCTCGCGATAGACGCGAACAGGCCCACCCGCCACCACCTGGCCTGCGACACGTAACCAGCGCCGAAGTAGATCGGCCCGGGCGTCGTGCCGTAGTGGGTGACCGAGGCCATCAGGTTGGAGCTGTAGGCCAACGCCATCGCCGCCAGTGCCGGCGGCGCGCCGGCCACCAGCATGACCGCCAGGAACGGCGTGTACATCGCGGTCGCATGCGCCGTGATGCTGGCAAAGCCGTAGTGGGCGTAGAAGTAGACCAACAGGAGGATCGCCAGGGCCACCCACCACGGCCACCCGGTGGTGAACCCGGCGGACGTCTCGGCGAAGCGGCGCGTGATCCCGGTCTCGCTCAACGCTCCTGCCAGTGAGACCAGGCCGCCATACCAGATGAACACGTCCCAGGCGGCCCGCTCCGAGCACACGTCCTCCCAGGTGAGCACGCCGCTCAAGAGCAGCACGCCGATGCCCAGCAGCGCCACGGCCGCGTAGTGGATGTGGTGAAGTGCCGTCGTCATCCACAGCACCGCAACCAAACCGAAGACGCCCAGCATGAGCTTCTCGTCCCGGACCATGGGGCCCATGCGGGCGAGCTCTTCCCTGGCAATCTGAGCGGCGCGCGGCGTGTGTCTGACCTCGGGCGGCGAGACGTAGTAGATGAGGAGCCCGACTACGAGCAGCCCCGCGATGCCCGGGACCATGGCCCCCACCAGCCACGCACTGTAGGTGAGCTGCACACCGGCGGTCTGCGCCGCGAACGTGGCGATCAACGCGTTCGACGCCTGACCGGTGAGGAACACGGCGCAGGTCACCACCATGCACTGATACAGAAACACCATCAGGAAGGCGCCCAGCCGCTCCGCCGTGGGCCCCGGGCGTGAGTCATACGCCTCGGCCAGGCTCCGGGCGATGGGGAAGATGATGCCGCCGGACCGGGCGGCGTTGGACGGGATGAAGCTCGCCAACACGAACTCGGTCAGCGCCAGCGCGTACCCCAGCCCCAGCGAGCGTTGGCCGATGGCCCGAATGAACAGGAACGCGATGCGCCGGCCCAGCCCCGTCTTGAGCATGCCGCGCGACATGAAGAACGCCGCCAGCACCAGCCACACGATCGGGTCCCCGTAGCCGGCCAGTGCCCGTTCGACCGGCAGCAGCCCCAGCAGCGCCGTCGCCGCCACGCCGAGCAGCACCATGGCGCCGCCCGGAAGGGGCTGCACCATGAGCCCCACCACGGTCGCCACGAAGACCGCGAACAGGTCCCACGCGCCGTCGGTGATGCCTGCGGGCGTCGGAATCGCCGCGATGCCAAACGCCGCACCGAGGACCAATGCCCAGCGGAGGACGCGAGACCGCGACGCGGCCTGCCCTTCCGGGGAGGCCGGTGTATGGGGATCGGATGTGGTCACCGGCGGGTTCCTGCGGCACTCACCGGCCGCGAAAGGTCGCGGGGATACTGGGACCCGCCCCGCGCGCGGTCAAGGCCTGGTGCGCACGGTGTCGCGCGCCGTTCGCTCCAGGGTGTCCCGGAGCAATTCGAGCATCGAGTCCACGCTGACGGCCATCTCCGGTCCGGCGGCCCTGGGCTCGGCCCGCACCGCCCGCCAGAGGAAGGTCGCTACGCTCATGCGTCGCTCGACCTCTGCCACGTAGCGCGCGTAGGCCCGGCTGGCCCGCCCCGGATGCCAGATCGAGGGACGCGGCAGGCTCGCCGCCAGCTCCGCCGCCTCGTGCTCGGTCAAATCCCACGCCGGCTTCCCGAAGTAATGCCGCGCCGCCGCTTCCGCCCCGTAGATCCCCGGCCCGAACTCCACCACGTTGAGATACAGCTCGAGAATCCGCCCCTTGGTCAGGTGACGCTCCAGCTGCCGCGTAAGCATCGCCTCCTTGAGCTTCCGCAGCGGATTGCGGGACGGCGAGAGCCACAGGTTCTTGGCCAGCTGCTGGGTGATGGTGGACGCGCCGCGCGGCGCTTCCAGCTTCCGGAGGGCTTGGGTCAGCGCGTCCCTGAGCTCGGCGCTGGAGAACCCGTGGTGAGCGAAGAACTCCATGTCCTCCGCCGCCACGACCGCACGCTTGAGGTGGGAAGAGATCCTGTCACCCGACACCCAGTCCCATCGCACGGCGGCCGATCGTCCCGCCTCGGTCTGGCGCCGCCGGTATCGCTCGATGAACGCCGTGCTTTCAGGGTGGTGACGGACGAGCGCCGCCACATCAGGCCAGGTGGCAGCCTCGTAGGCCACCCAGCCCGCGATGCCGATGCCAAGAGCACCAGCCACCCACGGCCACACCCGCCGGCGCACGGGGTCGCTGGGCACGCTCGGCGCGGTCATTCAAACGTTGCTTGCCCGCGCTCCCGCTCAGAAACCTCGCCACCGCCGCCGCTCGTGGGCTGAGCTGGGACCGCGATTGCCACCGGCCGTGGCCGCAACAACGAGAGCGCAATGGAGACCAGTAGCGCCAGCGCCACCACGCCCAGCGCCACGGGTGTTGGGATTGGCGCCACGTCGGAGAGCATCATCTTGGCGCCCACGAACGCCAGGATCACGGCCAGCCCATACCGGAGGTAGTGGAACAGCGGCATGACGCCGGCCAGCACGAAGTACAAGGACCGCAGGCCGAGGATAGCGAAGATGTTGGACGTGAATACGATGAACGGATCGGTGGTGATGGCCAGCACCGCCGGCACCGAATCCACGGCGAACACCACATCGGTGGACTCGATCACGGCGAGCACCAGCACCAGCGGGGTCGCGATCCACGCCCCGCGGCGCCTGATGAAGAAGCCCGGGCCGTGATACCGCTTGGTCATGGGGAACATCCGGCGCACCAGCTTCACCACGGGATTCCGCTCCGGATGGATCTCCTGGTCCCGCTGGAAGGCGACGTGCACACCCGTGAAGATCAGGAACGCGCCGAACAGGTATACGATCCAGTGGAACGTATGGATCAACACCACGCCCGCGGTGATCATGATGGCCCGCATGATCACGGCACCCACGATGCCCCAGAACAGCACCTTGTGTTGATACCCCGCGGGAACCCGGAAGTACGAGAAGATCACCAGGAAGACGAAGACGTTGTCCGCGGAGAGCGACCACTCGACCAGGTAGCCGGTGAGAAAGGCGACGGCGTGCTCCGAGCCCCGCCGGAAGTACACCACGCACATGAACAACAGCGCCGTCGTGAACCAGGTGGCGGACCATCCCAGGGCTTCGCGGAACCTGATCTCGTGAGGCCGGCGGTGGAACACGCCGAGGTCGAGGGCCAGCAAGGCGACCACGGCGACGGCGAAAATGAGCCAGAGCATCAGATACCGCTCACGGGGTCGGGGACGAGGTGGGTCCCTGCGCGCGCTGTAGTGCCACTCGCAGCCTGGAGCTCGCTGTCAAACCTGGGCACTAACGCGCGCTCCGGGTCCCACCTCGCCCCCGACGCCCTCCTAGCTCGCTGCGGTGGGCTCCGGCTGCGCCGCCGTCGCCATCTCCGGCCGCCAGCCGCCCTCGGCCCGCGCTACGTAGACCGCGGCCGTGAGATCCCCGGTCACGTTCAGCGTGGTGCGGCACATGTCGAGGATCCGATCCACGCCGAGGATGATCGCAATGGACTCGGGCGGCACGCCCACCGTGCTCAGCACCACCATGATCAGCGGCAGGGAGCCGCCCGGCACGCCGGCCGCGCCGACGGCCATCAGCACCGACAGCACCACCACGATCACCTGCTGCGGGAGGGACAGCCCCAACCCGAACACCTGGGCCAGGAACAACACCGTGACCCCCTCGTAGAGCGCCGTCCCGTTCATGTTCATGGTGGCGCCCAGGGGTAGGACGAAGCCCGCGATCTGGGGCGGAATCCCCAGCTCGCGTTCGGCCACGGCGATGTTGGTCGGCAGCGTGGCGTTGCTGGAGCTGGTGGAGAAGGCCGTGATGGCGCTGTCGCGGGCCTTCTTCCAGAACACGACCGGATTCAAGCCGCCCAGAATCCGCACCATCGCCGACAAGCTGACCGTGGCGTGGATGAGCAGGCCGACCAGCACCACAGCCACGTACATCCCCAGCTGTCGCAACACCTCCCAGCCGAAGCGTGACGTAGTGAAGAAGATCAGCCCGAAGACCCCGTAGGGGGCGAGCTTCATGGCGAAATCAATGATCTTGATCACGACGTCGCCCAGCGCCTCCAGCACGCTGATCATGGGGCGGGCCCGCTCCTTGGGGATGAGCGTGAGCGCGGTGCCGAACATGAGGGCAAAGAAGATCACCGCCAGCATGTCCATGCTCGCCGCCGCTTGCACCGGGTTGCGGGGGACGATGTTGACGAACGTGTTGACGCCGAACGTGCGGTCGCCAGCGGCCTGCAGGCCCACGGCCTGCGAGCGGTAGGTTTCCAGCAGCAGCTCCCGCAGCGACGGATCCATACCCCCGCCAGGGCGAACGACGTTGACCAGAAGCATCCCGATCGTCGCAGCGATCACCGTGGACAGGAGGAAATAGGCAATTGTCTTCCCCCCGACGCGCCCCACTTTGCGCAGGTCGCCCAGCCCGGCGACGCCCAACGAGATCGAGGCGAACACCAGCGGGATCACCGTCATGAGCAGCATGCGGAGGAAGATTTGGCCCACCGGGTTCGCGACGTTGTCGTTCACGAACCCGAGCCAGGCGGCGTCCCGCGCGAACACGTGCGCGCTGACGCCGAACACGGCGCCGAGAATCAGACCGAGCAGGATCTGGTTGTGAAGCTTCATACGAACAGGGGCGCGAGGACCAACGTGATCGTGGCAAGGAGCTTGATCAACAC
>JACPAP010000052.1 GCA_016180765.1 Gemmatimonadota bacterium | reverse complement strand
CAGCGGCGTGCCGTCTGCCATCCCCAAGCCCCAGTCCGCCGAGGCGGACCAGTCGGGGAGCGAGGGCCGCCTGGCCAGCAACTGCTCCGGCAAGCACGTCGCGATGCTGGCCCTGGCTCTGCACCGCGGCTGGTCCACCAGCGGGTATCATCAAGCGGGGCATCCGGTGCAACGCCGGTGCCTGCAGGTCATGGCCCACTGGACCGGTCTCCCGGACTCCGACATCGGCGAGGCGGTGGACGGCTGCGGGGTGGTCACGTTCGCGATCCCGATGCGGTCGCTGGCCCTGGCTTACGCCCGGCTGGCCGCGTCGGACCAGGCAGCACCTCGGAGAGTGGTACAGGCGATGATGTCCCACCCGCACCTGGTGGCGGGCCGATGGCGGCCCTGCACGGCGTTGATGCGCGCGTACCCGGGTCGGCTGCTGGCGAAGGTCGGCGCCGAGGGGGTGTACGGAGCGGCACTCCCGGAGCGGCGTCTGGGCATTGGCGTCAAGGTGGAGGACGGACACACCTGGGCGTCGGTGGTGGCCCTCTGGGCGGTGCTGGAGCAGCTGGGCCTGGACCCACCACCCCGGGTTACCGAGCCGGGGTTCGCGGAAGTCCCGATCCGCAACACCCGCGGGGAGGTGGTGGGCTCGCTCCGGGCGTCCGGGAAGCTCACGTTCGTTTGATACGGCCCGCGTTCATAGGATCCTCCGTTATCCGTCCTCACCTCCATGTTTGACGGAGGCTGGTGAGAGAGAGCAACCGCAGAGACCACAGAGACCACAACGATGAACGTGAACACGGTCACCGATAGAATCATTGGTGCGGCAATTGAGGTGCACCGTGGGCTCGGCCCTGGGCTGCTTGAGTCTGCGTACGAAGCCTGCATGGTACACGAGCTGGCGGAGCGCAGACTTATGGTGGAACGGCAGAAAGCGCTGCCGGTCAAGTACAAAGGCGTCAGCATCGACGAGCGGCGTTCGGCGCTTTGTGAGCGATGTGCAGGGTTAAACGCTGAGGTCTCTGCGGGCTCTGTGGTGAATCCTCTCGATATCAGGTCTGGGCATGACATTTGTTGATCGGGCCGTGATTCGCGTGACCGCGGGGACGGGGGGCTCGGGGGCGGAGTCGTTCCGCCGCGAGAAGTTCGTGCCCAAGGGCGGCCCGGACGGCGGCGACGGGGGCCGAGGGGGCAGTGTATTGGTCCGAGTGGACCCGCAGCTCACCACGTTGCTGGACTACACCTACCACAGGCACTGGAAAGCACGGCGCGGGGCCCACGGCAAGGGGGCGAACAAAACCGGCCGATCGGCGCCGGACGTCTACTTGCCCGTGCCGCCGGGCACCGAGGTGTGGGACGCCGCTACGGCTACGCTGCTGGGCGAGCTCCTCGAGCCGGACCATGTCCTGTGCGTGGCTCGGGGCGGGAGAGGCGGGCGGGGCAACGCGAGGTTCGCCACGCCCACGCACCGAAGCCCACGCGAGTGGGAGCCCGGAGAAGCAGGCGAGGCTCGCGAGATCGAGCTGGTCTTGAAGCTGATCGCGGACGTGGGCCTGCTGGGCGAGCCCAACGCCGGCAAGAGCACCCTGCTCGCCGCGGTGTCCGCCGCGCGGCCCAAGATCGCCGACTATCCCTTCACCACGCTCACGCCCAACCTGGGGGTGGTGGGGTTGAGCGACGGCCGGTCGTTCGCCATGGCGGACATTCCCGGCATCCTGGAGGGCGCGCATGCGGGCCGCGGGCTGGGCGACCGGTTCCTGCGGCACGTCGAGCGCACCCGGGTCCTGGCGTACCTGGTCCCGGTGGACAGCGCCGATCCTCAGGCCGGGTACGCCATGCTGCGGAGAGAAGCCAGGGCCTACAGCGAGGCGCTCGGCGACAAAGCACACGTCGTGGTGCTCACCAAAACGGACCTGCTCCCGCCGGGCACGCCGCCGCCGGCGGTAGCGGCCTCGGAGGCGCGGGCCGTGCTCGCCGTCTCCGCGGCGGCCCGGCGTGGGCTGGCCGACCTGTGTGAGCGGCTGTGGGCGGTGGTACAGGACGTGGTGGCGGCAGAGCGGGTGGCCGAACCGTGACCGACCAAGCCTACGTCACGCTGGCCCTGGTCCCGGGCATCGGCCGGGCCCGCGTGGACGCGCTGCTCCGAGCGTTCGGCTCGGCGGAGGCCGCGCTGGGCGCGTCGCTCAAGAGCCTCACGGCTTTGCCGGAGATCTCCCTGGCTGCCGCAACGGCGATTCGCGGCGCGGAGGGTTCGGCCGCTGCCCGGGTCCTGGCGCGCGCCGGCGAGCTGGGGTCGCCATCGTGGGCAGCCGGTCGCACACGCGCTACGGCGGCGAAGTGTGTCGCCATTTCGCGGGTGGGTTGGCGCGGGCCGGGCTGGTGGTGGTGAGCGGCATGGCGCGCGGGCTGGATGCCACGGCGCACCAGGCGGCCCTGGACGCCGGCGGCGGGACCATCGGCGTGCTGGGGAATGGGCTGGGCGTCATCTACCCCACCGCGAACCGAGCCCTCTACCGGCGGGTGCGGGCGGAGGGGTGTCTCCTTACCGAATACCCGCCCGGCGAGCGGCCCCACGCCGGGAGTTTCCCGCGCCGCAATCGGCTCATCTCCGGGCTGTGCCGCGTCACGTTGGTGGTCGAAGCGCGGGAACGCTCGGGGGCGCTCATCACCGCGGGCTGCGCGCTCAACCAGGGCCGTGAGGTGCTGGCGGTACCGGGGCCCATCACCAGCCCGGTCTCGGTGGGCTGCAACCGGTTGATTCAGGCGGGCGCCAAGCCGGCTCTGGGCCTGCGGGACGTGCTCGAGGAATACGGCATCAAGCTGCCGGACGTTCCCTCCGCCGCGCTCCCGACGGATCTCAGTCAGGAGGAGCGTCGCGTGCTCGATATCCTGGCCCTGGGGTCGGAGCAGGTGGACGAGGTCGCGTGCCGCCTGGGGCAGCCGGCGGCGGAGACCCTCGCCGTGCTCACGTCGCTGGAGATTCGGGGCCTGGTGGAGCAGGAGCCGGGGAAAGTCTTCACCTTGCGAGATGCGGATTTCGGATTGCGGATTGGGCGTGCAGGGTCGCGCCAATGAAACACGTCTACCTTCACGTTCCGTTCTGCCGTCGCCGCTGCAGCTACTGCGATTTCTCGATTGCCGTGCGACGCGCCATCCCGGCCGCGCAGTATGTGGCGGCGATCAGGCGGGAGCGCGACCTCCTGTTCGCCTCCGGCGAGTGGGACGACCAGCCGCTGCAGACGCTGTACCTGGGCGGCGGCACGCCGTCGCTGCTCCCTCCGGAGTCGGTTGCGGAGCTAGTCGCGTTCTTCTTGGGGAGCTCTTCCCGTTTCCCGTTTCCCGCTTCCCGTTTCCCGACAGGGCGGCGGGGGCTGGAAGTGACCATCGAAGCCAACCCCGACGACGTGACACCGCCCGTCGCCGCTGCCTGGCGCGCCGCCGGCGTCAACCGGGTCTCGCTGGGCGTCCAGTCCTTCAGCCCCGCCATCCTGCGGTGGATGCACCGCACGCACCGGGCGGGGCAGGCCGGGAAGGCGGTCCGCGCACTGCGTCGGGCGGGCTTCGACAATGTCTCGCTGGATCTCATCTTCGCGTTGCCCGGTGCCCTGCGACCTAACTTGCGCCGGGACCTGGAGAAGGCTCTGGCCCTCGAGCCGGACCATCTCTCGGTCTATGGCCTGAGCGTGGAACCCCGCACGCCGCTGGCTCGCTGGATTTCCGCCGGGGCCATCGCCCCCAGCGGGGACGAGCGATATGCCGATGAGTTTCTGCTGGCGCACCAGCTGCTCACGGACCAGGGCTTCGAGCACTACGAAGTGTCCAACTATGCCAGGCCGGGCCGGCGATCCCGCCACAACGCCGCCTATTGGACCGGCGAGCCATACGCCGGGCTGGGCCCGGCGGCGCACGGGTTTGCCGGAAGGACCCGGCGCTGGAACATCTCGCCCTGGGCTGCGTACGAGCGAACCGTGCATCAGGGGAAAAGTCCGGAAGCCGGCCGGGAGATCCTCTCCGAGGAGGAACGGTCGCTGGAGCGGGTGTATCTGGGCCTTCGGACCCGCTCGGGCGTGGCGCGGCTTCACCTGGGGAGCGAAGCCGAAGCCCTGCTTGAGGATGCGGTGCAGGCCGGGTTGCTGGAGCGTCGAGGCCGCCGGATCCGCGCCACGCCCAAGGGGTGGCTTGCCCTGGACGCCATGGTGGCCCGCTTGAGCGCCTGTTGGGTAACTTGACCACTTACCCGGCAAGTGGCTAAATTCGTGCAGCTTCTGAACTTGTACGACTAATGCACTACGACCTCAACGAGCGCGAACGCCGGGTTCTGGAGGCGGTTGTTCGGTCCTACATCCAGACGGCGGAACCGGCAGGCTCCCGCACCATCGCGAAGGCCTTCCCGCTCGGTGTCTCCGCGGCCACCGTCCGCAACACCATGAGCGATCTCGAGGAGCGGGGCTATCTCTCGCACCCGCACACCTCGGCCGGCCGCGTCCCCACCGACCTGGCCTACCGGGTCTACGTGGACTCGGTGATTTGGGAGCCCACCATCTCGCCCAGCGAGGAAGTCACCTTGCGTCGCGAGTTGGGGGGGAGCCGGACCGCCATCGAGGAGATCCTGCGGAGGGCGGCGGAGGTGCTGGGGGTGCTGACGCAGGAGCTGGGCGTGGCCGTCGGTCCCACGCTGGAGTCCGGCATTCTGGAGCGCTTGGAGCTGGTGCAGGTGTCAGGCGAGCGGCTGTTGCTGGTGTTGGTCCTCCGGGGCGGCGCCGCGCGGACCATTTTCGTGGAGGTGCCGAGCCAGCTGCCGCGCGACGTGGTGACCGGCGTCTCGGCCGTGCTCAACGAGCGGCTGGCTGGTCTGTCGCTGCGGGAGATTCGCCGGACCCTGCGGGACCGGCTGCGCGACACCGTCGGCGGAGCGTCGGAGCAGGGGCTGCTCAACGTCTTCGTGGAGGAGGCCGAGCAGATCTTCGATGTGCCGGTCGCGGGGGACGTGGTGTTGGGGAGCGCCCAGCTGCTGGCCGAGCAGCCGGAGTTTCATTCCAACGAACAGATGCGGACCCTGCTCGAGCTGACCGAGCAGCGGGACGTGCTGCGACGGGCGCTGACGCAGCGGCAGGCGCCGGGCCTTTCGGTGACCATCGGTGCGGAGAACCTGGATCCCAGGCTGAGCCACTTCACCATCGTCACCTCGACCTATCACTCCGGCGGCCTCTCCGGGGTCATCGGCGTGATGGGCCCCACGCGCATGTCGTACCAGAAAGTCATCGCGCTGGTCGAGTACACCAGCCGGCTGATGAGCAATCTCGCCCAATGACGCTTCGTCTTCGCCCACTCATGCCTGGTAGCCGGAGCCGGAACCGTGCGGTATTCACCGCAGAGAGCGCAGAGAAAAGAACCGAGAGAACGCAGAGGAGAAGCAAAGGTTGTTTACTGCGGAGATGGGACAGCGTTTGTACCCTCTGCGATCTCTCCGTTCTTCTCTGCGCCCTCTGCGGTGATCAGTTGACGTGATGGCGGATATGGCTCGGGATTACTACGAAGTGCTTGGTATCTCGCGAGACGCCGGCGAGACCGACATCAAGAAGGCCTATCGCCGGCTCGCCATGGAGTACCACCCGGACCGCAACAACGGCGATAAATCGGCCGAGGAGAAGTTCAAGCAAGTCAGCGAGGCCTACGACGTGCTGCGCGACCCCGCCAAGCGGGCCCAGTACGACCGCTATGGGGCGGCTGGCCTGCGCGGCCCGGCCGGCGCGGGGTTCGGGTTCCATCCGTTCGATCTCTCCGAAGCGCTCAGCGTGTTCATGCGCGACTTCGGCGGCCTGTCGGGGCTGGAGTCCTTGTTTGGGGGCGGCGAGCGGAGTCGCCGCGGACAGCGCCGCGGGCCGGACGTCCAGGTGACGCTCCGGGTCACGCTCGACGAGGTCGCCACGGGAGCCACGCGCAAGGTGAAGCTCCGGACCCTGGAGCGCTGCCCCAAGTGCGAAGGGTCCGGCGGCAAAGGCGGGCAGAAGCCGGTCCCGTGTCGGACGTGCGGGGGCTCCGGCGAGGTTCGCCGCGCCACCCAGTCGTTCTTTGGCCAGTTCGTCTCGGTGACCTCCTGCCCCACGTGCGGTGGGGAGGGAACCGTGGTTCAGGAACCCTGCGAGCAGTGCCGCGGGGATGGTCGGGTTCGCGCGGAGCGGACCGTGGAGATCGAGATTCCGGCCGGCGTGTCCGGCAACAACTACCTCACCCTGCGCGGCCATGGCGCGGCGGGTCCCAGGAACGCTGGGCCCGGCGACTTGATCGTGGCCCTCGAGGTGGAGGAGGATCCCCGCTTCGAGCGTCACGGCGACGATCTGGTGTACGACCTGCCCATCACCTTCAGCCAGGCTGCGCTGGGCGCGGACCTGAGCGTCCCGTCCCCCAGCGGAGCGGCGACCGTGCGGGTGCCGCCGGGGGTGCAGAGCGGCACCATCCTCACGGTGCGAGGCAAGGGACTCCCCAGCTTGGCCCACGGTGGCCGCGGCAACCTCCACGTCCGCATCCAGGTGTGGACGCCGCAGCGGCTGAACCCGGAGCAGAAGGAGCTGTTCGACCGCATGGCCGAGATCGAGAGCAAGCCCCAGGGCGACAGCGTGGGCCGGCGCTTCTGGAATCGCATCCGCGACGCGCTCGGCGCCTGAACGTGCGACGTTCCTTGA
The DNA here is from genome assembly GCA_016180765.1 of Gemmatimonadota bacterium. GTDB lineage: Bacteria > Gemmatimonadota > Gemmatimonadetes > Gemmatimonadales > GWC2-71-9 > JACPAP01. The sequence goes on along the minus strand of JACPAP010000052.1, from coordinate 1,892 downwards.
AGCACCACGTTCCATGAGATTCACCGCAGAGGGCACAGAGGAGCGCAGAGAGCGCAGAGAGAAACAAACCCTTACGAATCTCTGCGTTCTCTCCGTTTTTTCTCTGCGTCCTCTGCGGTGAATGACTCGGAGGCCGCATGACGGGATGTTTGTTCTGCGGAATAGCGCGGGGGGAGATCAAGGCAAGCATCGTCACGCAAGACAACGCCTTCGTTTCCTTCCGCGACATCAATCCGCAGGCCCCCACGCACATCCTGGTGATCCCGCGGAAGCATGTAGCCACGCTCAACGAGGCGACCGACGCCGGCTTGTTGGGGAAACTGCTGGTGCACGCCCGCGATGTAGCGCGCGGAGAAGGCCTGGCGGACCGGGGGTATCGGCTGGTCATCAACACCAACGCCGAGGGCCGGGCCATGGCCTGGCCGCCGGGATGAGCCCGCCCCTTGAAAGACGCGGGAGGACGCGCTACGCTACACGCTTCAACTCAGGCCATTGGCAGGCGTTTGAGGGGAGCAGGCACGGCATGCCGGAAGTGACCATCTCGGACGACGAGAGCTTCGAGCGTGCGCTGAAGCGGTTCAAGAAGAAGTGTGAGAAGGCGGGCATTCTGTCGGACCTCCGAAAACATCGCCACTACGAGAAGCCCAGCGCGCGGCGCAAGCGCAAGGTGAACGCCGCCCGTCGAAAGGGTCGGAGAACCCGAGCCTACTGATGGCGGAGCCGGTGCCGGGAAACGAGCGGGAAGGGGTGCGGGTGACCGAAGTCGCCAGCACCCCTTCCCCTTTTCCGGCCGTCGCCTCGCCCGACACCCTCGCCCAACTGGAGTTCCCCGCCGCCCTGGCCGAGGTCGCTGGCCGGGCGGTGTCGGCACTGGGGGCGGCCCGGGTGCGGCAGCGGCTGCCCAGCGCCGACGCCGCGTGGGTGGCCGGACAGCTCGCCGAGGTCGCGGAGCTGGCGGCAGTGCTGGAACGGGAAGACCCCTTCCGGCCGGCGCCGGTGGCCGACCTCACGGAGACCCTCGCGGCCCTGGGGGTGCAGGGCAGCGTCCTGGAAGCGTCGGCGCTGGTGGCGCTCGGCGGCGCGCTCGGCGCGATGCGCGTGGTGAGCCGGGAGCTGGCGCGGCTCCGCGAGGCCGCGCCGCGGGCGGCCGCGTTGCGGGTGGATCCGCCGCCCAAGGAGCTGGAGCAGGCGATCGCTGGCGCGCTGGATCGGGACGGGAGCGTCCGCGACGAGGCCTCTCCCGAACTGAAGCGCGCGCGTGCGAAGGTCCGCGACACCCGCGCGCGGCTGGTGGCGCGGCTGGAGGCGGTGTTGGGGCGGCTGGACCCCGCGGATCGCGCCTCCGGGACCGTAACCCTCCGGGAAGGGCGCTACGTGATCCCGGTGCGGCGGGGCGGGCACCGCGTGTCGGGCATCGTCCACGGCGCCTCGGGGTCGGGCTCTACGCTCTTCGTGGAGCCGGAGGACGCGGTGGCTCTGGGGAACCAGCTCCGGGAACACGAGGCGGACGAGGCCGGCGCGGTGCTCGCGGTGCTGCGTGACCTCACGGAGAGAGCGCGCGCGGCGGCGGACCGGATCGCCGCCGGCTGGGAGATGTGTATAGCGCTGGACGATCTCTATGCCCGAGCGCGTTACGCCTGCGACGTCGGCGCGGCGCTTCCTACCGTGGCCTCCTTCCCGGAGCCGTCGACCGTTCGTCGTGCGTGGTTCTCCACAGAGACCGCAGAGACCACAGAGACCTTACCGGGTACGGGAGAGAATGACTCTGAGTTCTCTGGGAGGTCTCTGCGTTCTCTGCGGTTAACCGGGCAAGAGCCGCCGGTGCAGGATGTTCATTCGACGGGGGTGAAGCTGGTTATCCGCACCGGCCGACATCAGCTGCTGATCGGCGA
>JACPAP010000051.1 GCA_016180765.1 Gemmatimonadota bacterium | reverse complement strand
TAAGCAGCAGGAATGCGGTTAGCCCGGTGGCGATGTGGGGTCGCCGCTGGTCACGGCCCGTGGTCGCCCACGAACGCCGGTCTTTCAATCGCCCACGATGGCCTGTCGTGGTTCAGTGGCCCGCGCTCGCGTCTTCGTCTAGGAACACCAGGGTTTGACGCTTGGTGACGGCGGCGGCGATCGCGTCCAGCACCTGGGGATCCACCACGCTGCCGGCCAGTCGCTGCATGCGCTCCGCCGCCTGCTCAGGCGTCATCATCGGCTGGTACGGGCGCGCCGTGGTGAGCGCGTCGTAGATCTCGGCCGCGCAGATGATCCGCGCCCCGAGCGGGATGTCCTCCCCCTGGAGCCGGTCGGGATAGCCCGAGCCGTCGAAGTGCTCGTGGTGGCCCCGCACGAACGCCACGATGGGGCCCAGGTGGGAGAGCGGCGCCAGGATCTGGGAGCCGATGACCACATGCTCCTTGACGTGCTCGTACTCCTCGGGCGTGAGGGGCCCCTCTTTGTTCAGCACGCTCTCCCGGACGCCGATCTTGCCCAGGTCGTGGAGCCGGCCGGCCATGCGAACCTGCTCGATCTCGTCGTCAGACATCCCGATCTGCTGCGCCACGGTGGCCGCGAAGGCGGCCACGCGCGCCGAGTGGCCGCTCAAGTATCGGTCCTTGGCTTCGAGCGCGTTGATCAGAGCTTCCAGGGTCGCCACGCTCAGCTGCTCCAGCTTGCGGCGCTCCCGCTCCAGCTCTCTGGCCCGGTGCTCCAGCTCCTCCTTGAGCCAGCTGGAGATGTGGCGCTCCTGGAGCAGGGTATCCCGCCGCCGCAGGGCGCGCTCGATGGCGCCGGCCAAGTCGGTCAGCTCGATGGGCTTGGTGAGGTAATCCATGGCCCCGCGCTGCATGCAGATCGCGGCGCTGGTCGCGTCGGTGACGCCCGACAGCATCACGATGGCCAGGTCGGGAGTGAGGTGGAGCGCCTCGGGAACCACGTCCATGCCGCTCATGCCGGGCATGCGCACGTCCAGCAGCATGAGGGAGGCGCCGCCGTCCTTGAGCTGCGCCAGGGCCTCTTCGCCGGTCTTCGCGGTGCGGACCTGGTAGCCGCGCTTGACCAGGAACCGCGCCAGCGCGTTGCGGATGGCGTCCTCGTCGTCTACCACGAGAATGCTGACGCTTGCGGCCCCGGCTGCGTTGGTCATGCTGGCCGCCTCCTCGCCCCTCTCCGCCCCGGCGGCAGGGGCGGCAGAAGCCGGACGGGCCGCAGAGGCGGCAGCGAGGTTGTCTCGGGCATCTGAGTCACCAGCGGCGTCCGGCGTGGCATGCGGCTATAGAATAACCGCCAGCCCGGCCTTAGCAACGCGCCGGACTGGGTACTCCCTCCTGGTCCACGAACCTCACCGGCACCCGCGGCACCAGGCCGGCCCGGGCGCCGTGCTCCAACAGCGTCTCCACCGCCTGCCGGCCCCGTTCGCCGTAGTCCAGCGTGAACTGGTTCACGTACATCCCGACGAACCGATCGGTGGTGGCCCGGTCCATCCCGCGCGCAAACCGCTGGGCGTACCGCAGCGCGTCGTCCCGGTGCTCTAAAGCGAAAGCGATGCTGGCCTTGAGGTCTCGGGAGACGGCGCGGATCAGCTCCAGCCCCAAGGCGCGGCGAATGGCGTTGCCGCCGAGCGGCAGCGGCAAGCCGGTCTCGCCGAACCACCATTCGCCCAGGTCCACCCAGAGGTGCAGGCCGCGATCCTGGTATGTCAGCTGCCCCTCGTGGATCAGGAGCCCGGCGTCCACCGAGCCCGCCAGCACGGCGTCTTCGATCTGATCGAACCGGGTCACCACCGGCTCGAACTCCGGCTGGTAGAGGCGCAGCGCCAGGTACGCGGTGGTGAGCCGGCCCGGCACGGCGATACGGCGCGCGCGGGCCGAGGCTCTGGGGTCGGCGGGCGCCGGCTGGCGCGCCACCAGGCGTGGGCCGTAGCGCTCGCCCACCGAGGCCCCGTGCGGAAGCAGGTCGTATCGGTCCGCCAGGTAGGGATAGGCGTGGAACGAGACCGCCGTGACATCCAGCTCGCCCCGCAGGGCGCGCTGGTTGAGCGTCTCGATGTCGGCCAGCTGGTGGACGTAGGTGCGGTCGCCGGTGGGAATCCGGCCCTCGGCGAGCGCGTAGAACATGAACGCGTCGTCCGAATCGGGACTGTGGGCCAGGTGAATGGCGGGCATCAGCGGGAGCTGGCGCCCAGGGCGCCGCGCGCCTCGTCGCGGAAGGCTTGGAGCCGGGTGCGGTGCATGTCGTACTCGCTCTTCCCGCTGGCCATTTCCGCGTCGTAGTTGTCCAGGAACTGGCGATACAGGCGACGCAGGGCGGCCGTGTCCCCGCGGCGGTTCGCCACCTCCCATCGGATCAGGGGGACGAAGAGATGACGAGGGGCTTCTTGCGCGAGGGTATCGGCCTGGGCGATTGCCCCGGTGTCGTTGGCCAAGGCCGCCTCGATCAGCCCCACGTGGAATCGAGCGTCGGCATCGAGCTTGCCGATCATGGCGTAGGCCTGAAGGGCCATCGGCCCAAAGAAGGTCACTTCACCCGCGTTGCCGCCTTCCGAGGCGCGCATGACGCGGTCGAAGAGCCGGTCCGCTTGTTCGCGCGGGGTCATGCTGCTGAGGTCGGTGGTGGTGGCGCCGGGGCCGGAGGGAGATGCCCCGCCCGGCCCTCCGCCCCCGGCCATGGAGGAGGATGGGCCGCCGGAGCGGGCCACGAAAACGACGACCAGGAGGGCTACCGCCACTGCGGCCACGATCCAGGGGAGCATCTGGCGCTTGCCGGCGGCCCGCCGCGGCGCGCCCAGCGGCGTGCCGCACACGTGGCAGAACCGGCCGCCGGCCGTGAGCGGCGCGCCGCAGACGTCGCAGCTGGCCCCGGCCAACGCCGCGCCGCAGGTGCCGCAGAACTTCCCGGCGGCGTCGGCGCCGCAACTGGGACACTTCATGCGGGGCTCACCATTGGGTGCGCCACCAATCTAGCGGCAGAGGCCGCAGGAGCGGCACCCGCGTCTGCCGCTCCCGCCGTTTGCGCCTCGGGGTGTGGCGGGCGAAGGGCGCAAGCGTTAGCGTAGCGCCCATGACCGGCAGCGGCTCCGGCGCGCCGAAGCGGACCCGGTTCGATCCCCCGCTCAGCGACATCAAGGCCCGCCAGATGGGCGAGCTGGCGCGCGGGGAGAGCCGTTGGGACGTCCTGCTGGAAACCGTGCGGGACGGCGAGGTCGAGGCCGTGCGCGGGCGCATTCACTTCGTGTCGGGCAACACCCACCGGATCTCCGGCTGGATCTTCCTCGAGTGGAGGGAACAAGAGGTCCAGCAGCGCTTCGGCGAGTTCTCGGCCCAGGAGTTGTGGAACCTGCTGGACTCGTTGCCGGGGCGGTGATCGCTGCCAAGCCGGTAAGACGTGAGACGTGAGACGTGAGAGGTGAGAAGTCTTCACGCGACCCTCCACGTCTCACATCTCACGTCTCACCGCTTATCTTCCCGCCGGCAGTCTCGCATAGGAGCCTCCGTGCCGTCCCGTAAGCCCATCACCGCGCCGGTTGGGGAGAAGCCCCCGGTGCGCGGCCAGGCGTTCGACACCAAGGGCGCCTCCAAGGCCGACCTCCTGGCGCTGACCAAGCGCTTCCAGGTGGACTTCCTGCGCCTCCAGTTCACCGACATCACCGGGATCAACAAGAACGTCGAGGTGCCGGAAAGCCAGTTCGACAAGGCGCTGTCCGGCGACATCATGTTCGACGGGTCCTCGATCGAGGGGTTCGTCCGGATCGAGGAGAGCGACATGGTGCTCAAGCCGGACCTGGACACCTTCAAGATCTTCCCGTACCAGGACGAGGGCGGACGGGTCGGCCGGCTGATCTGTGACATCTACAACCCGGACGGCACGCCCTTTCCCGGCTGCCCGCGCCAGACGTTGAAGCGGCAGATCGCCCGCGCCAAGAAGATGGGCTACGAGATGATGGCGGGGTGCGAGGCGGAGTTCTTCATTTTCCATCTGGACGAGCGGGGCCAGCCGTCGCTGGTGACCCAGGACCAGGGCGGCTACTTCGACATGACCCCGGTGGACCGAGCCGAGGTCATCCGCCGGCTGATCATCGAGGACCTGGAGCACATGGGGTTCGAGGTCGAAGCCGGCCACCACGAGGTCGCCCCGGGCCAGCACGAGGTGGACTTCCGCTACGCCGACGCCCTCACCACCGCCGACAACCTGGCGACCTTCCGGTTCGTGGTGCGGAACGTGGCGCACCGGCACGGTTTCCTCGCGACCTTCATGCCCAAGCCGGTGCGGGGCCAGAACGGCTCCGGCATGCACACGCATCAGTCGCTGTTCAAGGACGGCAGGAACGCGTTCTACGATCCCAAGGGGCAGTGGGAGATCTCCCACGTCGGGCTGTCGTACATCGCCGGGCTGCTCAAGCACGCCCGGGGGTTCGCCGCCGTCACCAATCCGCTCATCAACAGCTACAAGCGCCTGGTGCCCGGCTACGAGGCGCCGGTCAACGTGGCGTGGAGCATGCGCAATCGCTCGCCGCTGGTCCGGATTCCCGACCGGCGGGGCCAGGGCACGCGGTGCGAGCTGCGCATGCCGGACCCCTCCGCCAACCCCTACCTGGCCCTCACCGTGCAGCTGGCAGCCGGGTTGGACGGCGTAGAGCACCGGCTCACGCCGCCGGACCCGGTGAACAAGAACATCTTCACCATGAGCCACCGCGAGCGGCGCAAGTACCGGATCGACGAGCTGCCGCGCGACTTGCACGAGGCGCTGGACTGCCTGGAGAAGGACCCGGTGGTGCGGGAGGCGCTGGGCGAGCACAACTACGGGCGGCTGGTGGAGGCCGGGCGGCAGGAGTGGCTGGAGTACTCGGCGGTGGTGACGGGGTGGGAGATCGAGCAGTATCTGGGGAAGTATTGAGAAGCGACGCGCGCTCCGAGACGCCCCCCTTCTGCCGCTCCTGC
>JACPAP010000050.1 GCA_016180765.1 Gemmatimonadota bacterium | reverse complement strand
GTGAGCTGGCCGTCGGCACCCGTGGTACCGCTGGCTGGCTCGACGGTGCCGCCGTTAGCCTGTACCGTGAAGGTGACCGGAGCGCCCGGGACGGCGTGGTCCAGCCGATCCCGCACCCGCACCACCAGCTGCTGCGGCAGGGTCTGGCCCACCGTGCCGGTCTGCTGCGCGCCCGAGGTCGCCTCGACCTTGCTGATCACCTGGGTCACCGTGACCTCGGCCGCGCCGGTCACGCCGCCCGCGGTAGCGGTCACGTCGCTGGTGCCGGGTGCGAGCGCCGTGATCTTCCCCGCGCTATCCACACCTACCACGGTCGGCGCACTCGAGGCCCACGTGAAGATGACGCCCGTGAGCTCTTGACCCTCTTTGTCGGTAGCGGTGGCTGAGAGCTGTTTGGTGTCTCCCAGGGCGTCCATCGTCACGCTGGAAGGCGAAACGGTGATCGCGGCTGGTTGCTCCGGTCCGAAGCAGGCTACCGTGGAGGCAAGAGCGGCGGCGGCCGCTCCGATCCGGGCGAGTACTGGGTGCGTGCGCGACATGATGAAGAAGGAGGAATGTCCCATAAGCTACGGACGAACGTTCCGCGCCGCCATCCTGGGCCGCCCGTCCTGCTGCGCCAGGTCCCAGCTGGCCTGGTACACCAGCCGGGCGACCTTCTCCATCTTGTCGTAGTTGATCTTCTCCGGCCGGTCGTACACCGTGTGATAATCCGGGTGGAGCCCGGTGTGGAACCAGACCGCCGGCACGCCACGCTGCAAGAACGGCCAGTGATCGCTGCGGCGCAGCAGGTTGGACAGGTTGTTGTCGTAGCGCGGCTTCAGCTCCAGCCCAATGCCGGCGTTGGCCTGCTGGACCAACGCCCAGAGATCCGGCGTGCGGGAGTAGCCGAGGATGTTGATGGCGTTGTTATTGGATTCGGCGGTCTGCACCTCCAGGCCACGGAACCGGGCGCCGCCACCCACCTGCACCTCTTCGTTGCGGCCGATCATGTCCATGTTGAGCACGCCCACGATGCGCTCCAGCAGGAACAACGGCTGCTCGATGAAGGCCCAGGCACCCAGCAGGCCGCGCTCCTCCGAGTTCCAGGCGGCAAACAGTACCGAGCGGCGGGGTCGCTGCCCTCGCTCGACGGCGCGGGCGTAGGCCTCCGCGATCTCCAGCAGGCCCACGGTGCCCGAGCCGTCGTCGTCCGCGCCGTTGTAGATCTGCTCGTCCTCCGCGCCGTTGTGGTCGTAATGCGCGCTCACGATCACCCAATCGTCCTTGAGCCGCGGGTCCGCACCCTCAACCCGCGCCACCACGTTGCGGTCCGGGATCAGGTGCTGGGTCACGGTGGTCGTGACCCGGGGGCTCCTCGGGCCAGTAGTTCCGCGCTTCGGCCTCGAAGCTCGCGACCCCCGGGTGGTTGTGGACGTCGGACACGAACAGGATGCCCACGGCGCCATTCGCCTGCGCCGCCAGCGCCTTCTCCAGGGGACTTGACGCCTGGGCCGTGACCACGCCATCGAACGGGCTGTTGGGATCGCGCTCGCCGGGCTCGTGATCCAGCACCAGCACCACGTTGCCCTTGATCTGCTCGCCGCGATAGTCGTCGTAGCCCACACGGGGCTCCGTGATGCCGAAGGCCGCAAAGACGACCGAACCGCCGGTTCGCCCGCTGGCGCTGAAACGGTGGGGGTACATAGACTGGCCGACGGCCGCCCGGAGCTCCACCCCGTCCCCAGTGGAGGCGACCAGGCGGTTCTCTGCGCCCAACGTAGCCGTCATCAGGTTGTAGGGCTGGAAATAGGAGCCACCCGGCCCGGCGGGCTCGAGCCCCAGCCGCTCGAAACGCGCCAGGATGAACTCGGCGGCCAACTGGTTCTCCGCCGTGTTGGTGAGCCGGCCGCGAAAACCGTCCCCGGCCAGGTAGAAGAGGTCCGCCCGGAGATCCTCCTTCCGGATCGACTCGATCTCGGGGGCCGCCTGTTGGGCCGCCACCGGCAGCGCCTGCGCCAGCAGGGCTATCAGAACCCAGAATCGCATCGTTACTCCTCCGTGCCGCTGTCTCACTGCGCCCGTGTGCCGCGTCTGGCGCGACTATTCTGCGCCGGATTGAACGCCGTCGCTAGGCGAAAGGAATTGCCAGAAGCAGCCTTTGGCGATATTATGTTAGCGTTTATAACATGAAATAATTAGATGGCAACGACCCCTGAATCGCCCCGCGTGGGCCGCCCGAAACGGCCACTCACGGCCGGAGTCCCGCCCGTCACCCGGCGCATTCGGCGCCTCGTTGACCTGGTGCACGGAGGCAACCTAGCCGCGGCTGGGCGTGCCACCGGTCTTCCGTACCCCACGGTCCGGGATCTTTACACCGGGCGGACGGCGAATCCGGAGCTGTCCACGCTGAATCAACTACGGGCCCCGTACGGGGTCAGCCTCAACTGGTTCACCGACCGCGCCGCGGACGACGAGGTTCCTTTGGGCGGGCGGATGGTGCTGCTGCCGCCTCACTCCCGGGCTCCCCAGGGCGCGGCTCGTGCGCTGCGTCAGGTGCTGATCCCGTATGCCGCGGGCGATCTCCTGGCCGTGTTCGCGGCGGTGGAGGAGTGGCTCAAGACCAAGGCGGCCGAGCCCGACCGGCCGATCGTGGGCGAGACCTCCGGTGACGCGTTCACGTTTCGCCTCACCACGTTCTTGCTCCAGCCTCTGCTCGCGGCTGAGAAGGTGGGGGAAGAGGTCATCCCCCCTGCGGCGCCCACCGCGTCTCCGGCGCAGGGTGTGGACGCCGCCTGGGTGGCTCGGCTCGAGGCGCTTGGTGGAATGTGGCGCATCCTGCTTCCGCGGGTGAGGGCGGCTGGTGGGGTTCCAACTTGATTGGCCAGGTGGCCGTCCACGGCCCGCCGGTGAGGGACACTCTGGGCGGAACCTGCAGGGACGCGGCCTCAAGTCGGAACGCACTGGTGGCACGACTTGACGGGGGAAGGCGCGGAGGCCACATCATGGTTATGGGGCGCGCGACCGCGGTTTCGCTTGCCGGGCTCACCCTGGCCACGCTCGCCTGCAGTCTGGCGCAGCGCCTGCGGTTCGAGGCGCCGTCGGCGCAGCTCACCGGCGTGACGATCACCGGCCTGGGTCTCTCCGGCGGCTCGCTTGAGCTCAAGCTCGACGTCCTCAACCCCAACTCCTACACCCTGCGCTCCACCAGGCTGCAAGTGGCCATTGACCTGGAGAACACGCCTTTCGGGACCGCCGCGATCGACCGCGCGTTGGAGCTGCCGCCGGCCGCGCACAGCGAGGTGCGGGTGCCGCTCACCTTCACCTGGTCCGGCGTGGGCGCCGGCGCGCGGGCCATGCTGTCCAAAGGCTCGCTCAAGTACGGCCTCACCGGTCGGCTCCTGGTGGACTCGCCGCTGGGCGAGCGCTCGGTGGACCTGCGCACCAGCGGCGTGGTGGCGGTCGCGGATCTGGCGCGCTGACGGGTTGGGCCGGCGACGAGGGCAGTGGCGGGTCCCCGTAGCGCGCGTTAGGTCGCAGCGCCGGCGCGCGATCGCTGCGGTGGCACCCGACCTACAGCGCGCGAGGGGACCCGCCTCGGCCCTCGTCCCCTACGGGAGCTTGGCGCGCCCGATGTTAGCGGCGTCGGTCCCAAACCAGATCTCTTGCGCCGCCCGGTGATAGTACATGTGGCGGATGTTCCCGCTCACCGGCGTGCTGCTGAAGAACTCCAGCTTCTTGGTGTCGAACCCCACGAAGTTCGCGGACTCCGCCCCGATCTCGACGAACCAGATGCGATCCCGGTCGTCCACCGCCATCCCGTAAGGCCGCGCCCGCGCGCCGGCTGGCGCGGGCCATTCCTTGACGTCACCCCTCGCCGGGTCGTAACGACCCAGGTACCCGCCGGCGAAGTCTACATACCAGAGCCTGTCGTCCGAGGTGACCACGATCCGCCGCGGCCGCGTTTCGGCGCGCGGCAACGTCATCTCGCGAATCTGCATCGTGGCCGGATCCACGGTGGCAATCTTGTTGGTGCCCACCAGGACGGCCCAGGGCCAACCCTTCGAGTCGATCCCGATGCCGTAGGGCCGGGCGTCCGCCGTGGGCACCGGGATAACGCGCACCGTGCCGGTGCTGACCGTGAGCTTGCCCAGGTGGTTGGCTTGCTGCGCGGTGAACCAGATGTCGCCCTGCTGGTCGAAGATCAGCGTGTGGGGGTCGCGTACGCCGGGGGTCTCGAACTTGGTGATCTTTCCGTCCCTGGGATCCAGCTTGCCGATGTAGCCCTTGAGGTTGCCGGCGAACCAGACCAATCCCTGCCGGTCCACGATCAGGTTGTGCGGTCCCGTGCCGGGCTCCAGCTCGTAGCGTTTGAATTCCCCGGTGGAAGGCTCTAGATAGGCCAGGTAGTGGCCCTGTTGGCCCACGAACCACACCTTGCCGTCCGGCCCCACGTAGGGGTCGCGCGGCCGGGTGCGCTCCCAGGGGACCGGCCATTCCTTGATGTCGATGGGGTCGGGCTCGACGGCGATCTGGACCGGCCGGGAGGATGCTGGCGGCCGCGCCGGCCATAGCAGGAGGCCGAGCAGAACCGGCGTCAGGGTGCGCATAAGGGTTGCCTCGACATTGGAGGGGACAACCAGGTAATACGCTCCGGGGTCGAAGCCCGCCGATGCGACGAGGCGGCAGAAGCGGCAGGACCCCGGCTGGGTCTCTCCACGCGCTGGCAGTTCGCGGGCGCCACAGACGAGGGAGATTGCTCTGCCGCTTCTCCCGCCCTCTGCTAAGTTTCGGGATGCCGTGACCGAGGCGTCGGACGCTCCGCCACGCGCGGCGCCGGTGGGCCTCACCCCCACCGACGCGCTGCTCGCCCTGATGGCCCTCATCTGGGGCGTCAACCTCATCGTGGTAAAAGCGGCGCTCGCGGTGTTCCAACCGCTCGCCTTCAACGCGGTGCGTTTCCCCCTGGCCACCGTCGCGCTCATCGCCGTCACGGGGCTCCTGGGGTATCGTTTGCCCCGACGTCAGTTCTGGCTCCCGCTCGCGTTGTACGGTTTCCTGGGCAACTCGCTCTATCAGCTTGGCTTCATCGAGGGCCTAGGGCGGACCCGCGCGGGCAACGCGGCGCTGCTCATGGCGGCCAACCCGGTGCTCACCGCCGTGATCTCGCACTGGCGCGGTCATGAGCACCTAGGCCCGCGAGACTGGCTCGGCCTGATGCTCTCGGGAGCCGGCGTGGCAGTGGTCGTCCTGGGAAGCGGCGTGGAGGTGGGCTTCGGGTCCACCGTGGCGGGCGATCTCCTGATCCTCGGCGCGGTGCTGTGCTGGGCCCTGTATGCCGTGGGCTCGTCACCGCTGGTGCACCAGTTGGGCTCGGTGCCCATGACGGCGTGGACCACCGCGCTGGGGACCGTGCCCATCGTCCTGATGGGGTTGCCCTCCCTGGCGCACCAGCGGTGGAACGCGGTGACCCCGGCGGCGTGGGGGGCGGTGCTCTACGCTTCGCTGGGCGCGATCGTCACGGGGTACCTGCTGTGGGCCCGCGGCATCAAGCGCCTCGGCTCCACCCGGGTGGCGCTCTACTCCAACTTCACGCCGGTGTTTGCCTTCCTCGCGGCCTGGCCGCTGCTGAGTGAGACGCCGACGCTGTGGCAGGTCGTCGGGGGCTCGGCGATTGTGAGCGGGATGTATCTGACGCGATCGTGAATCGGGGCTGCGCGGACCGAAAGGACGTGCAACGTGCAACGTACAACTTGCAACGGTGCGTGCTCGTGCACTTTACAGGATGGGTTGCGCGCCGGTTTCGCCCCGCACGCCTTGACGCTCCCCCTTTTGAGAGGCTATACGCTGCGGCACCAACCGACGCCGGGGGCCCGGTGAGTCGCAGCGTGGAGCCGGTCAATCTCGCGGACTACGAAGCGCTGGCGCGGGAGCGCGTCGAGCCGGGGGCCTGGGGTTATCTCACGGGGGGCGCCGAGGACGAGGTCACCCTGCGCGACAACCTGGCCGCCTATCAGCGGCTCCGACTGCTGCCGCGCGTGCTGGTGGACGTATCAAGCGTGGATCCGGCCACTACGGTGCTGGGCCAGCGGGTCGCCTTCCCCGTCCTGCTCGCGCCCACCGCCTTCCAATCTCTGGTGCATCCGGAAGGCGAGCGGGCGAGCGCGCGGGCGGCGGCGGCCGCCGGCACCATCGCCGTGGTGAGCACCATGTCCGGGTATCGCCTGGAGGACGTGGCGGCGGCGTCGCCCGGTCCCAAGTGGTTTCAGCTCTACTGCTATCGCGAGCGCGACGTCACGCGCCGCTTGGTGGAGCGGGCCGAAGCGGCAGGGTATGGGGCGATCTGCCTCACG
>JACPAP010000049.1:3874-8894 GCA_016180765.1 Gemmatimonadota bacterium | reverse complement strand
GCGCCGGCGTTCATCCGTCGCTCGCCGGAGATCATCGTGATCGGCGCCGGGGCGTTCGGCGGTTGGACCGCGCTCCACCTCCGCCGGATGGGCGCCTCGGTGACGCTGGTGGACGCCTACGGGCCCGGCAATTCCCGCTCGACTTCGGGCGATGAAAGCCGCGGCATCCGTAGCTCGTACGCCGAGCGGGAGCTGTGGGTGCGGATGGCGAGCCAGGCGATTGACAAATGGAAAGAGTGGAACGACGAGTGGGCCAAGCCGTTCCGGATGCAGGTTTTCTTCGCCACCGGCGACCTGATCTTCCGCGCCGAGGCAGACGACCGGTTCATCGTTAACAACAAGAAGACCTGGGACAAGCTGGGGCTGCCGTACGAGACGCCCAGCATTGACGACGTGCGGCGCGAGTACCCGCAGATCAACACCGAGGGCGTGACCACGGTGCTGTTCGAGCCGCGGGCCGGTGTGGCGCGGGCCCGGCGATCTTGCGAGGTGGTGGCGGAGGCGTTCCGGCAGCAGGGGGGGAGGATTGTGATCGCGCGGGCCAGTCTGGGGCCCACCGCCGGCGGCCGCCTCCAGCACCTGCCGTTGAATACGGGCGAGATGCTGGGCGCGGATCAGTACGTCTTCGCCTGCGGCCCCTGGCTCCCCAAAGTGCTGCCGGAGGTGATGGCGGACCGGCTGCGGACGCCGTTGGGCCGGGTGGCGTACTTCGGGACGCCGGTGGGCGACGAGCGGTTCATCTATCCCAACCTGCCGTCGTTCAACTTCCCGGGCGTCACCGGCTGGCCCGCGCTGGGCGTGGACAACCGGGGCTTCCGGGTGCGAGGCGGCAGCCGGCGGCAGAATGCGCAGGGTGAGCAGGGCGGCCAGGGTGAGCAACCCCCCACGGCCAACCCGAACGCGGGCGCCGCCCAGGGCGCGGGGAACGCGCCGGCAGGTAATCGCCCCGCCGAGCCGCCTCGGCCGCCCACTCCGCCGGAGCAGCTCGATCCGGACCTGTCCAACCGCTGGGTGCCGCCCGAGGCGCTGGAAGGCCCGCGCAACTTCCTGGCCGAGCGCTTCCCGGACCTCAAGGACGCGCCCATCGTCCAGACCCACGCCTGCCATTACGAGAGCAGCGTGGACCGGAACCCCATTGTGGATCACTATCCCGGTTTGGACAACGTGTGGATTGCCGGCGGCGGATCGGCCGAGGGCTTCAAGCTGGGGCCGGTGATCGGCGAGTACATCGCGCGGCGGGTGCTGGGCAAGCAGACCGATGCCGAGTGGGACCAGGCCTTCAAGCTGGACGAGGAGAAGTTCGAGCCCAACCAGACCTTCGACGACGAGTAGCCCCGTGCGGCGCGCGATCAAGCTGGCTTCGCTGCTCCTCCTGGGCCCAAGCCTCACTGAGGCCCAGTACCCCGCTCCCACGCAGGGCGACGTCATCCTCAGGGATTTCCGGTTCACCTCCGGCGAAACCCTTCCCGAGCTTCGCATCCATTACCGCACCCTCGGCAGCCCGCGGCGCGACGCGCGGGGGGTGGTCCGGAACGCGGTGCTCGTTTTGCACGGCACCACCGGGAGCGGCGCGCAGTTTCTCCGGCAGGATTTCGCGGGCGAGCTGTTCGGCCCGGGGCAGCTGCTGGACGCTGCGCGGTATTACATCGTCCTGCCGGACGGCATTGGCCACGGGCAATCCAGCAAGCCCAGCGACGGCCTTCGGGCGCGGTTCCCGCGGTACGGGTATCGCGACATGATCGAGGCCCAGTACCGGCTCCTGACGGAGGGCCTCAACGTCAACCACCTGCGCCTGGTGATGGGCACCTCCATGGGCGGCATGCACACTTGGGCTTGGGGCCAGACGTACCCCGACTTCATGGACGCCCTCATGCCGCTGGCGAGCCTTCCCACCCAGATCTCGGCACGCAACCGGGTGTGGCGCCGGGTGGTGATTGACGCGATCCGCAACGACCCGGAGTGGCAGAACGGAGAGTACGCCACACAGCCGCAGAGTCTCCGCACGGCGCAGCAGATGCTGTTCCTGGTGGGGAGCAATCCGGTCCTCCGGCAGCGCGAGATGCCGACGCTGGCAGCGGCCGACTCGGCGCTAGACACGTCGGTGAACCGGTCCATGCGCACCGGTGACGCCAACGACATCCTGTACGCGTTGGAAGCTTCCGAGGACTACGGTCCCGGGCCCGGCCTCGAGAAGATCAAGGCTCCGCTCTTCGCGGTGAACTCGGCGGACGATCTCATCAATCCCCCGGAGCTGGGCATTCTGGAGCGCGAGATCAAGCGGCTGCCCCGGGGCCGCGCGGTGGTGATCCCCTTGAGCGACGCCACCCGGGGCCACGGGTCGCACACCATCGCGAACCTCTGGAAACAGTACCTGCGGGAGCTGTTGGAGGAGTCGGAGCGGTAACCAGGACCGACGCCCTGAGGCAGCCCATCATATCGTCCCCGCCTGCCATCACGGGTCGGTGCTCCGGTTCTGCCGGCGTTCCGTCATCGCGTCCACCTGCCTCCACGGCCTCGGGCACCTCCACGAGGTGCCCTCGTTTGCCCCACCGGTGTAAGCGAGGTACCTGGACTATTTCGTCAACGACCTCCCCGGCCGTTCACACCCCGCCACCAGGCTTCCGGGAGCATCGGCGCGGCTGCTCTTCACGCGATGCGGCGGCAAGGGCGGTGGCTTGCTCGAGAAATGAGCGCGCTCAGCCCGGACGTGTTGCCTTCATAAGTACCGCCCGTCAGGGGCCTCAAGCGCTCCGTCGATGGGCCGGAGACACGACCGCAGTCGACCCCGTCATCGCCGATCCCCTTGCGCGTTCCGGGGGAGGAGTCCAGATACGCTTGTTAGGTGGCGCGGCCTGTATTACGTTGCATGACATGAAGACGTCAGCCCTGACGATCCGACTGGATCGAGACCTGGAGCGGCGGCTCGCCCGTTTGGCGCGGCGGACCGGCCAAAGCCGAAGCGACTTGGTGCGTGATGCGCTGCGGCGGCAACTCGCGCTGGCAGAGTTCCGGGAGCTTCGTCGGCGCATCATGCCGTTTGCGGAGGCTCGGGGCTACCTGACAGACGAAGACGTTTTCCGCGACGTGTCTTGAGGGTCTACCTCGACACGAACGTCGTGGTCAGTGCCGTGGCGACCCGGGGGCTCTGCGCGGACGTCCTCCAGGTCATCCTCGCCGAGCATGAACTGGTCGTGGGTGAGGCCATGGTGGCTGAACTACCCCGCGTGCTTCACAAGAAACTCGGCCTGCCTACCGAGACCATCGACGATACCGTGGCCTTCCTGCGGCGCCAAGCGACCGTGGTGAGGACGGAGGCGCCAGCTTCGCTGAAGGGCGTGGAGCCAGGGGATGCGGCCATCGTGGCGGAGGCCCTCGCTGGCGCCGTGGACCTGCTCGTGACGGGCGACCACGGCCTCCTAACCGTGCCCGGCCTACCTGTAAAGACGGTGTCCCCACGAGAACTCTGGGACCGGCTTCGCCGCGCCACCTAACGGTCTGCAAATCAGCTGCCGGCGACTCACCGGCGAGCGAGATAGTGCTGAAGGTACCCCGATTTCTGGCCGCGGACAAACGAACGGCTTCCTTTGCAGACGTTTCCGCCGGTCAGCTGCATTTGGAGCCTGTGTGAAAACGCCACTCTGGCAGCAGTGGCAGCGTTGAAAATCAACAACTTAGGCGTGCTCACAACGGTGTTTTCGCACAGGCTCTTTGCGGGTTAGGCTGCGCCCTCAGTTCGGGAAGAGGAGGGCCCAAGAGCCGTGGAAGCGAGTTCCGGCAATTCCGCGGCCGATGTTGTCCATGCCGCGCACCATTACGTAGAGGCCAGCCAGCAACTGAAGGAGTTCAAGACCAGTTACCGCGCTATAGTCAAAGCTCGGCCAAAAGACGCGGGCAGCCGCGACGATCCCGACGCCAACTTCGGTGACGCCATACGCGAGGCCGTAGCGAGATCTGAACCAGAAAAGGGACGCACCTAACAGTAGAATGGCAAGGAACGTCCCCCAGACGTTTATGGTGCCAACGATGTGCTTAGCTCGTTCGGCAACTCCAGGTTGAGATGCAGCGCCGATTAGGTAGCGCGTGAGAAGTTCACGACTGCTGATGGTTGCCAGACCCTTAGTGCGTGTCTGCGCAGCCACAGCATGGTCGTCCGTGGCGACGATGACCTCAACCGCAGGATGTTCCTTCTTGATTTGTTCAACGGAGGCCAGGAGTCGGCCGGCTGGAGGGGATAACTGCGCGTCTTGATAGAACGGCGGGGTTATGGGAATGACTTTGGCCGTTCCCGCATCGATCGCGTTGGCGATGAGTGGGACATAACGTGGGCCGCCAGTAGATCCAGAGTCAATTCGCGACAGTTCGGCAACGACGGATTCAGGCACCACGAAGGTGGCCTGCGGCGACGTAAAGCTCACCGTGCTAGGCTGGTTGACGATCGCGCTGGTGTCGAGGACGATCCATTTCACTAGGTCAAGGGCGCAGCCTTCTATGTGGGCCAATCTGTCAAGCGTCCTTCGTTCTCAGAATACCTGCCCGCACGGAGCGGGCGCCGCGTTGGTCACGTGCACCTGCGACACGCTCGGCACCCTCCTGACGCGCGCTGGCGGCTTCGTGCGGCGTTCGGGGTCTCAGCCCCTGAACGACCTTCTATCCGTGGTGGCCGGCGTCTCCACGGCCACGCACCTCATCCAGTATGCCCCCAAGGGCGAGAAGCGCTGAGCGAGCGACCCCATCTAACGGCGGTTCGTTCGGAACCCGGCGGCAGCCACGGGCCGCTCAGACCAGCGGAGGCGTCCACGAGGCCGAGGGTCACGCCCCCGTCACGCCTTGAGCACCGCGCCCTCCGGCAGCGCGCCCGTTTCCAAGTACCGCCACAAGTCCACCAGCAGCCGCCGGGCCAGCGCCACGATCCCGATCCGCCGGATCCGGCTGCTACCATGGCCGAACCGCTCCTGGTACCACCGACTCAGGGCGCTCTCCGGCTGAAACCGCAGCCACCCCCAGGCAATCTCGATCGCCA
>JACPAP010000049.1:0-3866 GCA_016180765.1 Gemmatimonadota bacterium | reverse complement strand
GGCAATCTCGATCGCCATCGCCCGGATGTAGCGATTCCCTGCCTTCGCGATCCCTTGCTCCCGGCTCAGCTCGCCACTCTGATACGGGGTCGGCGTCAACCCGGCCAGCCCGCCGACCTCGCGGCGGTTGTGGCGGCGGGCATTGGGGCGGGCGCCGGTCTGGTCGTGGCGCTGATCGCCGCCATGCGCGGCGGCGTCCCGTCACCCGGGCAGGCGGGGCTGGTCGTCGCCTATGCGGCCCTCATGATGGGGGTTTGCATGCTGGCGTGCATCGTGCCGACGCGGCGGGCGCTGCGGGTCCAGCCCACCGAAGCGTTAAAGACCGACGGATAGTCATCGGGCTCGAAGGCGGGGCGTCGCGCATCGGCAGCGCTTGGCCGCTTGGTATGAGCAGGGCATGATCCGCCGACCTGCCGAGCCTCATCGCCGCGCTGGAGGCCGTGGTTCCGCGCGAACCCGCTCCGTGAGCGCGCCGATCGACCCCTGCGCGGCTACGCGGCAGCCGCCGGTGCGGGACCTGCGTCAATCAGCCGCTTGCTGAGGGGGTCAACGCGCAGGTTCAGACCCTCCAGCGAGCAGGACCCCAGCAACACGAGGTCACCGGGCTCGCCGAACACCACCTCATCCAGCGTCCGGACGCCCGCCAGATGCAGCGAGACGCCTCCCGTCCACCGGCTGAGCACCGTGCCGTCGGCCTGGCGGAAGTGCCAGACCTTCACCCGTTCGATCCCCAGGGATTGGAGGACGTCATGGGGAAACCATGACAGCTCGGCCCCGGCGGCCCACCGACCGGCCCTTGGCGGAGTAGCACGGTTGTGCTACATTGCCACCTGGTGCACAACCTGACTGGGGGCGCCCATGGTCCGTGAATTGAAGCTCCGCCAGGCGGGGGGCTCGGTGGGGGCAACCCTCCCAAAAGACATGGCCGATCGTCTGAACCTCAGTGTCGGCGATCGGGTGCTCGCGGTAGAGACGGAGCGCGGGATTCTGCTGACTCCGTACGACCCCGCTGTGGAAAAGGCGCTAGGCATCGCGGCCCAAACCGCCAAGAAATACCGGAACGCGCTCAGGCAGCTGGCCAAGTAGCGAGTGCGCCAACCGCGGTGGGTCGAGCGCCTCGTCGTAGACGCGGTACATTGGGATCAGATCCGCGAGCACGGCGGGCTGGCCGGCGTCCGGGACGAAGGCGCCCTCGAGTCCGCCCTCGCACGCCCTCGCCACAAATGGCACTACCAGGAGACCACTGAGCTAACCACGTTGGCGGCCGCCTACGGGTTCGGCCTCTGCCGTAACCATCCGTATCGCGACGGCAATAAGCGCGTCGCCTTCGTGATCATGGTGACCTTCCTGGAGCTCAACGGCTCGGGCTTCAAGGCCGAAGAGACGGAGGTCGTAACGGTGATGCTGGCCCTCGCCGGCGGCAAGCTATCGGAGAGAGAGCTGGCCAACTGGCTTCAAGCGCACTGCACCAAATCGAAAGGTCGTGGGGCACGCTAGCGGTTGCGCACTTCGAGCCAGGCCCCCAGTCTTTACGTAAGGCTGGAGACACCAAAACCTCATGCCGGGGTGCCCTCCAATGTCCCACGCTCCTTGTTTGCGGCGATGCTCGGCGCTCGCCGCGCTCGCGCTCCTGGCCACCTGGCCCGCGGCGGCCCGCGGACAGGCCGCGGTGCAACCCACCAACGACCATCCCAATCCCTATCGCACCATCGAGGGATGGGCCAGGATGCCGGAAGGCCGCGCCTGGGGCTCCACCTCGATCCGGTGCTGTTGTTCGACGAGAACGGCACGCTGGTTCGCCGCTTCGGCGCGGGCCTGCTGCTCTCACCCCACGGGATCGGCGTGGACCCGGACGGCAACGTCTGGGTCACCGACTGCGCCTGCACCGGCGGCAGCGCCGAGGCGGCGCCGGGCAAAGGCCACCAGGTCTACAAGTTCAGCCCGGACGGCAAGCTGCTCATGACGCTGGGCAAGGCCGGAGGCGCGCGGGAGCCGGAGTACTTCTATCAACCCAACGACGTGCTAGTGGCACCCAACGGGGACATCTACGTCGCCGACGGACACAGCTCGCGGGAGGGGGCCAACGCGCGGATTCTCAAGTTCGCCAAGGACGGAAGCTTGCTCGCGTCGTGGGGGAAGAAAGGCAACGGCCCCGGTGAGTTCGACCAGCCGCACGCCTTGGCGGTGGATTCCAGGGGACGGTTGTTCGTGGGAGACCGGAGCAACAACCGCATTCAGATTCTGGACCAGGACGGCAACTTGCTGGACACGTGGTACCAGTTCAGTCGCCCCAGTGGCCTGTACATTGACCGGCAGGATAACATCTACGTGGCGGACTCCGAGTCCGGGTCCGTGGCGCCGGGGCGTCCCGAGTGGAAGCGGGGCATCCGGATCGGCAGCGCCAAAGATGGGTCTCTGACGGCGTTCATTCCGGACCCCTCGGAGACCACCCGCGGGACCAGCGCTGCGGAAGGCGTGGCGGTGGACGCGCGGGGGAACGTGTATGGCGCGGAAGTCGGGCCGAGGGCCCTAAAGAAATACGTAAAGCGATAGGAGAGGGATCGGGAAACGGGAACCGGGGACCGGGAACCGGGAAACGCCAGCGAAGAGAGCGTGTCCTATGAAAGTCGGCTTCAAGGTCAACGGCAGCCCTGCGAGCGTGGATGTCCCGGGCGACATGCCGCTCCTGTGGGTGTTACGTGACGTCCTCGACTTGAAGGGCACCAAGTTCGGCTGCGGCGTGGCGCAGTGCGGCGCCTGCACGGTGCACCTGAACGGGGAAGCCTCGCGCTCCTGCATCACGCCCGTCGCGCGGGTTGAGGGCATGGAGGTGACCACCATCGAGGGGCTGTCGGCCGACGGCACCCACCCGTTGCAGCGGGCCTGGGAAGAGCTGGACGTGCCGCAGTGCGGCTACTGCCAGGCGGGGCAGATCATGTCCGCCGCGGAATTGCTGGCGAAGCATCCACGACCCACGGACGCGGACATTGACGCGGCCATGGACGGCAATTTGTGCCGTTGCGCCACGTACCTGCGCATCCGGCAGGCGGTCCACCGGGCCGCGGCCATGGCGGCCAACGACGGGTCTGAGGAGGCCGCATGAACACCACCTCGCGCGTCAACCGCCGCCAGTTCCTCCGGGTGACCGCCGTGGCCGGCGGGGGCATGCTGCTGGCGACCTACGTCGAGCCGTTCGTTGGGGCGGACGCTTTCGCCGCCGAGCCGGTGGCGGATTTCACGCCCAACGCCTGGATCCGCATCACGCCGGACGGCATGGTCACCATCACTGGACGTGGACTGGAAGGACGTTCGGATCGAGCAGGTGGGCCTCGACACCACCAAGTACCAGAACCAGTACGCGGGCGGCAGCACCGCCACGCCGAATCACTACCTGCCGCTGCGAAGGGTTGGTGCCGCGGCCCGCGCGATGCTGGTTACGGCGGCGGCGCAGACCTGGCGGGTCCCGGAGTCGGAGTGTGAGACGGCCTCGGGCACGGTGCACCACCGTGCCGGCAATCGCCGGCTCACCTATGGCGAGCTGGTGGACAGAGCCGCCACGGTCCCGGCGCCTGACCTCGAAACCGTGACGCTCAAGGAGCCTAAGGACTTCAAGATCATCGGCACCCGCGTACCGGGCGTGGACAATCAGGCGATCGTCACCGGCCAGCCGCTGTTCGGCATTGATTTCACGGTGCCCGGCATGCTGTACGCCGTGTTCGAGAAGTGCCCCGTCTTTGCCGGCAAAGTAGCGAGCGCCAACCTGGATGAGATCAAAGCGCAGCCGGGCGTGAAGCACGCGTTCGTGGTGGAAGGTGGCACGGCGCTGAACGGCCTGCTGGGCGGCGTCGCCATCGTGGCGGATACCT
>JACPAP010000048.1:4078-9102 GCA_016180765.1 Gemmatimonadota bacterium | reverse complement strand
CGGAACGCGCCGTTCATGGGGTCCCTCCCGCGCCGGGGGCGGCGCTCGTGGGACCGTCCACTACGATCACGCGCCCCACCATCAGGTGATGGCCGATGCCGCAGAACTCGTTGCACACGATCTGGAAGTCACCCGCTTTGGTGGGAGTGACTCGCAGGCCGTAATCGTAGCCCGGGACCACCTGGAAGTTGACGTTGAGGGGCAACAGGCCGAACCCGTGGTTGACGTCCAGCGACGACAGATGAAGCGTGTACTGCGCTCCCGTCTGGAGCCGCAACACCGGGCGCCACGTCCACATCATGCCGATCAGGTAGATGTCGCTGCCCGCCGGCGGCTCCACCACCGGAATGCCGCCCTCGGTGCCCGCCTGGTAGGTGTTGATGAACTCCTGGGTGCGGGCCATGAAGGCCTGGGGATCGACCTTATGCCGCACGCCCGAGGGATTCTGGCCGCCCTTGAGATGCCAGAAGGGCATCATCGCGAACAGCACCATGCACCACCCGAACGCGACCGCGACCCAGAGCTTCTCGGCGCGGTGCGCCGGTTTCCACCAGACGCCGGGCGGGGACTCGATACCGCTATTCATGGTTCCAACCTCCTCACGGCAGGGGAGCGGGGGTGAGCGAGAGGGCTTCCCAGATGCCCCACGCCGTATAGAAGACCACCATCACCACGATGCCGGCCACCAGGAGCAGGAACACGTTGTCGAACAGGCGCTGGCCGAGTGGGATCTTCTGCTCCTGCGCCGGCGCGGCCTTCTGGGGTTGGGTCATGGAACCGCCTCCTTCTAGTCCTGGGTGGCTACGCGGGGACCCCGGTCCCCGAGAGCAGCTCCCCAACGGTGGTGTCGCGGAAGAACCGAACGACCTGCTCGGAGATCTCCTTCCAACGCCAGTGGACCGCGCACGCGTGCCGGTCGGCGCAGGCTTTGGCGCCCAACAAGCAGGCGCGCCGGGCCTCGATGCGGTCGAATCGGTTGACGATGGCGTAGAGGGACAGGTGATTGGCGGGCCGTCCGAGCTCGAACCCGCCGTGTTTGCCGCGGGTGGACACCAGCACGCCGCTCTTGGTCAGCTCGTGGAGGATCTTGGACAAGTAGTTGTGCGGCAGCTTGAGCGCCGAGGCGATCTGGCTCACACGGACGGGGGCATCGGTGGCATGTTGTGCCACATAGAGGACTGCCCGAAGTGCGTACTCGGCCGTACTGGATAGCACGGGATCTCCCTATCTGGACTACTTCTTACTTCTTACGTCTCACGTCTCACGTCATTCCCGGGAGCGTGCGCAAATCTGGGTATCATCATGTGAATGTCCGATTAAGACGGCGTGAAAGGTTTGGTAAGGCTCCTTCGAAACCGAGCCCGGCTCATTACCATTCAACCCTCGTGAATCGTTTCCTCCGCCGTCTCCTCGCGCCGGCCGACGCGCTGCTGAATGGCCTGTACGGCTGGCGGCTCAACCCGCTGTATCACAGTGGCGCACTCGTCGTGCTCACGTTCGTGCTGCTGCTGGTCACCGGTCTCTATCTGGTGTTCTTCTATCGACTGGGGGACCCGCACGCCTCCATCGTCCGCATCACGGAGCAGGCGTGGCTGGGGCGCTGGATCCGGTCGCTCCACCGCTATGCGTCGGACGCGGCCGTGGTCGCCGTGGGCGTCCACGCGTTCCGGATGTTCGCCCAGGGCCGGAGCTGGGGTCCCCGCGCGCTGGCCTGGGTGTCCGGTCTCCTGTTGCTGGGCCTGACGTTGGTGCTCGGCTGGACCGGCTACGTCATGGTATGGGACGTCTTTGGGCTGGTCCTGGCCCGCGAAGGGGCGCGGTTGCTCGACGCCCTGCCGCTGTTCTCGGAACCCATCAGCCGGGCGTTCGTGGGAGAGCGCGAGCTCCCCGGCGCGTTCTTCTTCCTCAATCTCTTCCTCCACGTGGCCCTCCCGGTGGGGCTCGGCGCGTTGCTCTGGCTGCATGTCTCCCGGGTCGCGCGACCGGGATTGCTCCCCCCGCGGGGGCTGTTGTGGGGGATGACCGGCCTGCTGCTGGCGCTGTCGATCCTGTGGCCGGCCCCCGCCGGCACGCCGGCGGATCTGCTGCGGCTCCCCTCCCGGGGACCGTACGATGCGTTCTACGCCTTCTGGCTGCCGATCACCCGGGAATTGCCGGCGGCGCTCACCTGGGTCGGGGGTGGGATCCTCGGCGCGCTCGCGCTGCTCGCGCCATGGTGGTCACGGCCCCGGGCCGTCGAACGGCCCGCGCCCTCGGTGGTGAACGAACGGCTGTGTACCGGGTGCGAGCAGTGCTACCAGGACTGCCCCTACGACGCGATCGCCATGGTGGATCGGACCGACGGTCGCGCCGGCATCATGGCGAGGGTGAATCCGGCGCTCTGCGTCAGTTGCGGGATCTGCGCCGGGTCGTGCGCGCCCATGGGCGTGGGCCCTCCTGGTCGCACCGGCCGCGATCAGCTGGCCCAGATCCGGGACCTCGTCGCGGCGCGTGCCCCGGCGCCGGACGACGTGGTGGTGATCGCCTGTACCCACGGCGCCGGGGGCGTGGCGCAGGAGTCCAGGTTCGATGGGGCGCCCGTGCTGCCGGTGGATTGCGCCGGGAGTCTGCACACATCGGTGGTGGAGTACCTGGTGCGCTCCGGCGCCGCCGGCGTGTTGGTCGTGGCCTGCCCGCCGCGCGACTGCCAGAACCGTGAGGGCCCCGAGTGGCTGGAGCAGCGGCTGTATCACGGGCGCGAAGCCGAGCTCCAAGATCGGGTAGATCGCCAGCGCGTGCGCCTGGTCTACGCCGACCTGGCGGAAGTGGGCACGGTCGCCGCCGCCCTGGAGCTGACCCGCCGCGATGTGGGGATGATGGGGCAGGCGCGGCGGGAAGCGGACATCGTGCTCGAAGCCGAGTGCGACTTGGTGGCGGCGCAGGGGCTGGACGGGCGGCAGGGGCCGGAGAGGCGGCAGAGGTCGCAGGGGCTGGAGGGGAGGCGCCGGTGAGCCAGCCGCGAGCGTGGATCGGCGGAGGGGCGCTGGCGGTGGGGATGACGCTGGCGCTGGGGTGGCTGTCACAAGTACCCTATGACGCCGCCGGAGACGTTGACGCCGTGGTACGCCTCGCCTGGCGCACCCGGGGCACGCGGGTGGAGGAGTGCCGGCGGCTCACGGCGGCCGAGCGGGAACGGCTCCCCATCCACATGCGGCAGGAGGAAGTGTGCCAAGGCCGCACGGTGCCGTATCGGCTGGTGGTGGTGCTGGACGGGCGTTCCGTGGTGAACGAGACGGTGTATCCTTCCGGGGCGCGGGCGGATCGTCCCCTGTACGTCTATCATGAGTTCGCGGTGCGCCCTGGGTGGCACGATCTGGACATCGCATTCACGCGCGAGGGGGTCCCATCGGACACGGCCGGGGAGCAGGAACGGGAGCGGCTCGGGGAACGGGAGTCGGCCGCCCCGCCGCGGCTGGCGCTCACGCGGCGGGTGATGCTGGGGCCCGACCGGATCGTGCTGGTGACGTACGACGCGGAGCAGCGGCAATTGATCCTCAAGGGGTACGGTGCTCCATGAAGACCATCATCGAGCCCTTCCGCATCAAGGTGGTGGAGCCGCTTCGCATGACCACGCCTGAGGAGCGCGAGCGGCTCCTGCGGGAAGCGGCGTTCAACGTGTTCAACCTGCGCTCCCGCGACGTGCTGATTGACCTGTTGACCGATTCGGGCACGGGTGCGATGAGCAGCCTCCAGTGGGCCGGCATCATGCAGGGCGACGAGTCCTACGCCGGCGCGGAGAGCTTCTACCGGTTTCGGGACCGGATGCAGGAGCTTACGGGCTTCACCCACATCCTGCCCACGCACCAGGGTCGGGCCAGCGAGCGCATCCTGTTCGAGCTGGTGGGCGGCCAAGGGAAGGTCATCCCCAACAACAACCACTTCGACACCACCCGGGCCAATATCGAGCATTCCGGCGCGGAAGCCGTGGACCTGGTGGTGGACCAGGCGCGCGATCCCCGGGCCCGGCATCCGTTCAAGGGCAACATGGACGTCGGCAAGTTGGAGGATCTGATTTGCCGAGTGGGGCGCGAGCGCATTCCCCTCTGCATGGTGACGGTCACCAACAACGCGGGCGGCGGCCAGCCGGTGAGCCTGGAGAACCTGAAGGCGGTCCGGGCCGTGTGCGATCGCCACGGGATCCCGCTGTTCCTGGACGCCTGCCGGTTCGCGGAGAACGCCTATTTCATCAAGCGGCGCGAGCCGGGCCAGTTGCATCGCTCGGTACGGGAGATCGTGCGCGACATGTTCGCCCTGGCGGACGGGGCCACGATCAGCGCCAAGAAGGACGGTTTGGTGAACATCGGCGGTGTGCTGCTGCTCAAGGACCAGGAGCTGGCGCAGCGGGCCGACGCGCTGCTGATCCTGACCGAGGGCTTCGTGACCTACGGAGGCCTGGCGGGCCGCGATCTCGAGGCCATGGCGCAGGGTTTCGAGGAGGTGGTGCACGAGGACTACCTGGCGTACCGGATTCGCTCGGTGGAGTACCTGGGCGAGAAACTGTTGGCGCTGGGGTACGAAATCGTGGAGCCGCCGGGCGGGCACGCGATCTATGTGAACGCCGGCGCGCTCTGCCCTCACATTCCGGCGCCCCAGTTTCCCGGCCAGGCGTTGGTCTGTGCCCTGTACCGGGGCGGCGGGATCCGGGCTTGCGAGATCGGCAGCGTGTTCGCCGGGTCACGTGAGCCGGCGGGGATGGAGCTGGTCCGCCTCGCGATCCCTCGCCGCGTCTACACGCAGAGTCACATCGACTACGTAGTGGAAGTCTGCGCGGAGTTGTTCGAGCGGCGCAGGTCGTTCCGCGGGTTGCGGATGGTGAATGCCCCGCCGGTGTTACGGCACTTCACGGCGCGGTTCGAAGAAGTCTTGTCGTAAACTTCACACAACCTTCAGGCCGCCACGCGGGAATTGAACTCTAGTTCGAATTCCCGCGCGGAGCGTCCCGCTCATGCCTGAAGCGCCTGCCCGTCTCTCCCCCCGCGTCCGCG
>JACPAP010000048.1:0-4054 GCA_016180765.1 Gemmatimonadota bacterium | reverse complement strand
TCAGGCCGCCACGCGGGAATTGAACTCTAGTTCGAATTCCCGCGCGGAGCGTCCCGCTCATGCCTGAAGCGCCTGCCCGTCTCTCCCCCCGCGTCCGCGCCAAACGGCGCCGCCGGCGGGCGGAGATCCTGCAGGCCGCGCTGCGCG
Source organism: Gemmatimonadota bacterium (assembly GCA_016180765.1). Classification (GTDB taxonomy): domain Bacteria; phylum Gemmatimonadota; class Gemmatimonadetes; order Gemmatimonadales; family GWC2-71-9; genus JACPAP01. Next base: position 3,907 of record JACPAP010000048.1, on the reverse strand, counting down.
CCTTCCGCGAGCGGGGCTATCATGCCACCACCCTGGACGACATCGCCCACCGGCTGGGGCTCCGGAAGACCGCGCTATATCACTACTTCCCGGACAAAGAAGCGATCCTCTACGCCTGCCATCTCGAGTCGCTGGGCGAGTTGGGGCGCATCGTGTCGTCCGCTCGGGCGCGGGTAACGCGGCCGGCGGAGCGGTTGGGGTACGTGATTCGGGAGCACGTGCGGGTCATGACCGATACCCTGCAAGGCTCGCCGCGCGACGCCTACGAGCGGGCGCTGCGGGAGCTGATCGAGCAAGGCATTCGCGAGGGCGAGTTGCGCCCGGTCAACCCGAAGCTCGCCGCCTTCGCCATCCTCGGCGCCGTCAACTGGATCGCGCGGTGGTACCGGCCCGGTGGACCGATTCAGACCCAGGAGCTTGGGCTTCGCTTCGCCGAGCAGTTGCTGGGAGGACTCACATGCAGCCCACGACCATGAGCCGGTACTTCGCGAGCCGGCCGGACGAGAGCTTCGGCTTCCAGGAAGTGCTCTACGCCAAGGCCGACCGGATCGCGCGCATCACGCTCAATCGGCCTCAGCAGTACAACGCCTACTCGACGCGCGCCCTGGAGGAGCTGGCCGCGGCGTTTCGGGACGCCAGCTTCGACGACGCGGTGGGGGTAATCGTGTTCACCGGGGCAGGAGACCGTGCGTTCTGCACCGGCGGGGACGTGAAGGAGTACGCGGCCGAGTACGTCCCCGTGCCCCGCGACTACTGGAAGTACATGGCGCTGTTCCGCGCGTACATCGAGAGCATCCTCAACGCCGGCAAGCCGGTGGTCGCGCGGCTCAACGGCATGGCCGTGGGCGGCGGCAACGAGAGCCAGCTGGCCTGCGACCTCACCGTGATGGCGCAGCATGCCTACATCAAGCAGGTGGGCACCCAGGTGGGCTCGGTGGCGTGCGGCGGCTCCACCCAGTGGCTGCCGATCGTCGCCGGCGACAAGCGGGCCCGGCAGATCCTCATGCTCAACGAGCCGATCCCCGCGCGCCAGGCTCAGGAGTGGGGCCTGGTGAACTGGGTCGTGCCCTCGGTTCGGAAGGACGGCCAGTGGATGGCCGAGGCCACCCCGGAGGAGATCCAGCAGGCGCAGCGGGGCGAGGGGGGGTACCGGATCGACCTCACCAAGCTCGACGAGATGGTGGACGACGTCGCGCGCCGGCTGCTCGAAAGTTTCCCCGAGTGCACCCGCTACACCAAGCAGCAAGTGAGTTTCTGGAAGGACCTGGCCTGGCACTCGACGGTGCGGCACGCGCAGGACTGGCTCGCGCTGCACTACGCCTGCTGGGAGCCGCTCGAGGGCATGCGGGCGTTCGCGCGAGCGCGCGGCCGAGGGCCGCTCGTCCGAACTTCCCTGGGGTGCCCCCACCCGCCGGTGTGGCGCGTGTGGGGCGGACAACCTTCCGGCGGACCACCAGTTTTGCGGCGCATGCGGCCAACGGCTTTCGTAACCGGCGGCGGGCGCGGAATCGGCCGCGCCGTGGTGGAGGCGCTCGCGGCCGACGCCTGGGTGGCGGCGGCGGATCTGGTGTTCCCGGCCCCCGGCGGCCCGGCGGACCTTGAAGTCGTGGCGGATGTGCGGGACCCGGCGAGCGTGTCCGCCGGCATCGAGCGGGTCGCCAAGGAGCGCGGCGGCCTCGACTGGCTGGTGTGCTGCGCCGGCGTGATCCGCGACCGGGTGAGCTGGAAGATGTCCGACGCCGAGTGGTCCGAGGTCCTGGCGGTGAACCTCACCGGGGCGTTCCACACGGTGCGCGCGGCGGCGCCGCATCTCCGGCGCTCGGCGTGCGGCCGGGTGGTGTTCGTGAGCTCGATCAACGGGATCCGCGGCAACTTCGGCCAGGCGAACTACGCGGCGTCGAAGGCAGGGCTCATCGGTCTGGCCCGGACCCTGGCGCTGGAGCTGGCGCGCGACCGGGTGACGGTGAACGTGGTGGCGCCCGGCTTCATCGCCACCGATATGACGCGCGACCTGCCGGAGGACGTGCACGAGCGGGCGGTCCAGCGTACACCGCTGGCTCGCATCGGACGGCCGGCGGAGGTCGCGGCCGCCATCCGGTTCCTGTGCGGCGAGACGGCGGGGTTCATTACGGGCGCCGTGCTGCCGGTGGACGGCGGCCAGCTGCTGCTCACGGGGGTGTTGGCATGACCGAGATCGCGCTTCGCACCACGGTGGCGGACGGGATCGCGCGGGTGATGCTGGATCATCCGCCGCTCAACGTGCTGACGCGGGACGTGCTGGCGGAGCTGCGTCAGGCCTTGAGGAGCCTGGCGGAGCGGCGGGATCTCCGGGTGCTCATCCTCGGCGCCAGCGGCAAGCACTTCTCGGCCGGGGCCGACGTGGCCGAGCACATGCCACCGGTGTTTCGAGACCTGATTCCGGAGTTTCTCGAAACGGTGCTGGCGGTGGTGGACTTTCCGCTCCCGGTGATCGCGGCGGTGCAAGGACGCTGCTTGGGCGGCGGGTTCGAGCTGATCAGCGCGGCGGACATCATCCTCGCGTCGGAGGACGCGATCTTCGGCCACCCCGAGATCAAGCTGGGAGTGTTTCCCCCGGCCGCCTGCGTCCTGTTGCCGGTCCGCTGCCATTGGGGCGTCGCGGCGGAGCTGCTCTACAGCGGCGAGCCCATCGCCGCCGCCCATGCCCGGGAGGCGGGGCTGGCGCGCGACGTGGTGCCGCTGGATCGGCTCGACGCGACGGTGGCCGCGCTGGCCGAGCGCATCGCCCGGCATAGCGCCGTGGCGCTCCGCCTGACCAAGCGCTGCCTGCGGGAAACCTGGTTGATCCAGCGGGAGATGCTCTGGCGGGCGGGGCGGATCTACTCGGAGGACCTGATGGCCACGGAGGACGCCGTGGTGGGCCTGGCGGCCTTCCTGGAGAAGCGGCAGCCGGTCTGGAGGCATGAGTGACCGGCATCGAGCTGTTCCCGGCCTGGCGCGACCGTTCCCTGGACGACGCGTTGTACCAGTGCCGGGAGCTGGTGGAGGACACCAGCTTCCCCACGGTCAAGCGGTGGCGCGAGGCGGGCGGCAAGGTGGTGGGCCACTTCCAGGTCTATTTCCCCGAGGAGATCGCGCACGCCGCCGGCGCGCTGCCGTTCAAGGTGCGGGGAGCCCCGATGGAAGCCACGCGGGCCGAGTCGCACTTCGGCTCCTACCTCTGTTCGATTCTCAAGACCTCGCTGGAGCTGGCGCTTTCGGGCCGAGTGGAGCTGGACCTGTTTGTGACCCACCCCATCTGCGACGCGGCCCGGAACCTGGCCGGGGTGTGGGGCCGGAACGTCAGCTATCCCTGCCAGATCCTGTATTTGCCGCAGAACCCCAATTCGGCGCACGCGGTCGAGTATCTCCGGGGCGAGTACGATCGGTTGCGGCGGGTCATCGAGCCCGTCACCGGGCGCGCGGCGACGGACGACGCGCTGCGCCGCTCGCTGGAGGTGTACAACGACAACCGGTCGTTGCTCCGCGAGCTGTACGCGATCAGACGCGACGCCCCGTGGCTGGTGGCGGGCGACGAGGCCTACGTGCTGGTGGCGATCGGCGGGCTGATCCGGCGCGAGGAGCACAACGCGTTGTTGCGCTGCGTGCTGCCCCTGCTCCGGGAGCGGCGGGTGAAGCGGCAAGACCGCATCCGGGTGGTGTTCGAAGGGGGCTTCTGCGAGCAGCCGCCGCTCGACCTGATCCGCGCGATCGGGCGGTCGTGCTACGTGGTGGACGACGACTGGTTGATCGGGTTGCGTTGGCTGCTGGAGGACGTGGCCACCGACGGCGACCCGCTCCGCGCGCTGGCCGAGGCCTACACCGAACGCTCGGCCTACAGCCCGGTGCAGCACGACCTGCGCAAGCCCAAGGAAGCCATGCTGCTCCG
>JACPAP010000047.1 GCA_016180765.1 Gemmatimonadota bacterium | reverse complement strand
GGGGAGTCGCGCCGGATGGGTTTCCCCAAGGCGCTCCTCCTCTATCGCGGCAAGACGTTCTTGGAGGGCGTCCTCGCGGCGGGCGTTGCGGCTGGACTCGAACCGTCGGTCGTCGTGCTGGGACCGGACGCTTTCAAGATATTGAACGCAGTTGACTTAGGTACCGCAATCGTAGCCCGGAACGAACGTCCGGAAACCGGACAGATGGGGTCCATCAAACACGGAATATCGGCTATAATCAACCGTCCGGTTGACGCGGCCGTCGTGTGGCCAGTGGATCAACCTCACGTGCTGGTCGGCACCGTCGAGCTGCTGATCCTGGAATTTCGCGCGCGGCACGCCGCCATCGCTGTCCCCACGTACCACGGGCGACGGGGTCACCCGGTGCTGTTCGGAAAGGCGGTGTTTCAGGAACTGCTGGACGCCCCCCAAGACGTTGGTGCGCGGGCAGTTACGCGCGCCGAGCCCGCCCGCGTGGCCGAAGTTCCGGTGGAGGACCCCGCGGTGCTGGAGGATATCGACACGCCGGATGCCTACGAGGACCTGGTCCGCCGCTCCGGCCCGCCAGGGAACCCGTAAGTGGCTATGGTACTGCACATTCTGAGTTCACAAACAAAACTGTTCTTTTAGTTTGCCAAACGGCGCCCAGCGGGCTACATTGGGTGCGTATGGAAACGTTACCGCCGGGGCTCGTCCCTCACAAAGGCCTGCGCGGCCAGGTCCTGCTCGAACTGAAGCGCCACCAGCCGCTCACGGCCAAGGAACTGGCTGACCGTCACAGCGTCTCGCCCACCGCGGTGCGCCGCCATCTCAAGGAGCTGGAGTTGGAGCAGCTGGTGGTGTACCGGCGCGAGCAGCGAGGTCAGGGTGCGCCGACCTTTGCATACCGCCTGACGACGGACGGCGAGGCGTTGTTCCCCAAGCGGTACGAGGAGGCGCTCACCGCGGCGCTGGAGTTTGTGGAGCGCCACGGCGGTCGCGAGGCCGTGAGGCGGTTTTTCGCCGAGCACTTCGGCGAGGAGGCGGAGAAGCTGAAGGCGCGGTTGGGAGAGGCGAGCCTGGAAGAGCGGCTGGCGGCCGTGGCGGAACTGCTCTCGCGCCAGGGCTTCATGGCGGAGTGGGCCACCGATGGGGCCGGGGTGCGGATCGCGGAGCACAACTGCGCCATGCACGCGGTGGCCGAGCGCTTCCCGGAGGTCTGCCACGAGGAGCTGGAGTTCCTCAAGCAGGTGCTGGGGCGGGATGTCGAGCGGAAGAGTCACATCGTCGCGGGCTGCAACGCCTGTGAGTACTCCGTTGGCCTGGTGCAGTTAGCCGACCCCCGGCGGGCCCCCATGGCTCCACAGGAGCAAGCATGACGGGTATCGAGGCACGCGTCCTCCAGCCGTACAAGTACGGCTTCGTCACCGACATCGAGTCGGAGCTCGCGCCAGCCGGCTTGAGCGAGGACATCATCCGGCTGATTTCCGAGAAGAAGGGCGAGCCGGAGTGGATGCTCGAGTGGCGGCTCAAGGCGTACCGCCACTGGCTCGAGATGGCGGAGCCAAAGTGGGCCAACGTGCAGTACGGGCCTATCGATTACCAGGCGATCCACTACTACGCCGCGCCTAAACGGAGCAACCAGCTGAAGAGTCTCGACGAGGTAGATCCCAAGCTGCTGGAGACGTTCGAGAAGCTGGGCATTCCCATTTCCGAGCAGAAGCGCTTCGCCGGCGTGGCGGTGGACGCGGTGTTCGACAGCGTGTCTGTGGCCACCACCTTTAAGCAAACGTTGGCCCAGGCGGGCGTGATCTTCCTGCCCATCTCGGAAGCGATCCGCGAGCATCCGGACCTGGTCCGGAAGTGGCTCGGCTCGGTGGTGCCCTACAACGACAACTTCTTCGCCGCCTTGAACTCCGCGGTCTTCACCGACGGCTCGTTCGCCTACATCCCCAAGGGCGTGCGGTGCCCGCTGGAGCTATCCACCTATTTCCGGATCAACGCCCAGGCCACGGGACAGTTCGAGCGCACGCTGATCGTGGCGGAAGAGGGGAGCTACGTGAGCTACCTCGAGGGCTGTTCCGCCCCCTCGCGCGACGAGAACCAGCTCCACGCGGCGGTGGTCGAGCTGGTGGCCCTGGACGACGCGCAGATCAAGTACGCGACCATTCAGAACTGGTATCCGGGGGACGAAGAGGGCAAGGGCGGCATCTACAACTTCGTCACCAAGCGCGGGAAGTGTCAGGGCCGGAACTCCAAGATCTCCTGGACCCAGGTGGAGACCGGCTCAGCCATCACCTGGAAGTACCCGGGCTGCATCCTCCAGGGCGACCACTCCATCGGCGAGTTCTACTCGGTGGCGGTGACCAATAACCGGCAGCAGGCGGACACCGGCACCAAGATGATCCACCTGGGCAAGAACACCAGGAGCACCATCGTCTCCAAGGGGATCTCCGCGGGCCACGGGCAGAACACCTACCGCGGCCTGGTGAAGATCATGAAGGGCGCGGAAGGCGCCAGGAATTACTCGCAGTGCGACTCCATGCTCATCGGGGATAAGTGCGGGGCGCACACCTTCCCGTACATCGACGTGCGCAACAGCTCGGCCATCATGGAGCACGAAGCATCCACGTCCAAGATCGGCGAGGACCAGATCTTCTACCTGCGTCAGCGCGGCTTGAAGGCGGAGGACGCCGTCTCCATGATCGTGAACGGCTTCTGCAAGGAAGTGTTCCGCGAGCTGCCCATGGAGTTCGCGGTTGAGGCGCAGAACCTGCTGTCGATCAGCCTCGAAGGCAGCGTGGGGTAAGCCGACTGCTGATTGCTGACGGCCAAACGGCCAAACGGCCAAACGGATAACGGACAACGCATGCAACCCATGCTCGAGATACACGATCTGCACGCCAACGCTGACGGCCGGGAAATCCTTCGCGGCGTCGACCTCGTGGTGCACGTGGGCGAAGTCCACGCCATCATGGGCCCCAACGGCTCCGGGAAGAGCACCCTGGCGCAGGTGCTCGCCGGGCACCCGGGGTACACGGTTACGCAGGGGTTCGTGCGCTACGAGGGACAGGACCTGCTCGACATGGATCCGGAAGAGCGGGCGCAGGCCGGGTTGTTCCTGGCGTTTCAGTATCCGGTGGCCATCCGCGGCGTCACCAACGCCTATTTCCTGCGGGCCGCACTGAACGCGATCCGCAAGACTCGGGGCGAGCCCGAGCTGGATCCCATAGACTTCCTCCAGGTGCTGGAGGAGAAGCTTCAGGCCATCGGCTGGGACGACAGCGTCGTGAACCGCCCGGTCAACGACGGCTTCTCCGGCGGAGAAAAGAAGCGAAATGAGATTCTCCAGATGGCGGTGCTGGAGCCCAAGCTCGCCGTCCTGGACGAGACCGATTCCGGGCTGGACATCGACGCCCTGAAGACGGTAGCGGAAGCGGTGAACCGCCTGCGCTCGCCCTCGAAGGCCACGGTGGTGGTCACCCACTACCAACGCCTGCTGAACTACATCATTCCGGACTTCGTCCACGTGCTGGTGGACGGCCGTATCGCGCGGTCCGGCGGCAAGGCACTGGCGCTGGAACTGGAAGAGAAGGGCTACGACTGGGTCAAGCCGGAGCCGGCGGTCGCATGACGCACGCGGTGGACGCCCGGGATCGCTACGTGGCCGAGTTCCGGCGGTTCGCGGAAAACGGCGCCGGCGCCGGTCCCGGGTGGCTCAAGGAGCTGCGGCAGGCGGGCATCGAGCGGTTCGCGGCGGTGGGGTTCCCCACCACGCGCCAGGAAGAGTGGCGCTTCACGGACATCGCACCGTTGACCCAGACGCCGTTCACGCTGCCCACCGCCCCGGATACCGAGGCCTCGCCCGAGATGGTCGAGCGCGTCTTGGATGGACCCACGGGCGCGCGGCTGGTGTTCGTGGACGGCGGGTTCCGGCCGGAATTGTCGGTCGCAACGGGATTGCCGTCGGGCGTGAAACTAGGGAGCCTGGGCGACGCAGTGCGGCGTGACGGCGACCTGCTGGCCGCCCACCTGGGCCGCTACGCCAGCGTCGAACGCAACCCGTTCACCGCGCTCAGCGCGGCGTTTCTGCGGGAGGGCGCGTTCGTGCACGTGACCCGCGGCGTCTCCGTGGAACAACCCATCCACCTGCTGTTCCTCGCGTCCGGAGCGGCTCAGGGCCGGATGATCCATCCCCGCAACCTGATCGTCCTGGAGCGGGAGGCGCAGGCCACGGTGGTGGAGACCTACGCTGCCGAGGACGCGGGTCCGCACCTGACCAACGCGGTGACCGAGTTCGCCGTGGAAGACGGCGCGCGCGGGCGGCACGTCCGGATCCAGCGCGAGGGCGACGGGGCCTTCCACATGGCGACGTCGCAGTCCCACCAGGGCAAGGACACCAGCTTCTCGTCCTGCTCCCTGGCGTTCGGCGCGGGGCTGTCGCGACACGATGTGACCGCCGTGCTGGCGGGGACGGGCGGCCTGCTCCTGCTCAACGGGCTGTCGGTGCTGGCGGGCCGGCAACACGTGGACTACCACACCACCATTGACCACGCGCGGCCCCATTGCGAGAGTCACGAGCTGTTCAACGGCATTCTCGCCGAGCGTGCCCGCGGCGTGTTCAACGGGCGGATCATCGTCCGGCCCGGGGCCCAGCAGACCGACTCCAAGCAGACCAACAACAACGTCTTGTTGTCGGAAGCGGCGCGGGCCGACAGCCAGCCCCAGCTGGAGATCTACGCCGACGACGTGAAGTGCACCCACGGCGCCACCATCGGCCCGCTGGACCCCAACGCGCTGTTCTACCTGGAGACGCGGGGCGTCGGGGCCGAGGCGGCGCGGCAACTCATGACCTACGGCTTCGCCGCGGACATCGTCTCGCGGATCGATGTGCCTGAGGTCCGCGAGCGGTTGGACCGCCTGGTGCGCGCGACCTGAAGCGGGTGCGCCGGGATTTCCCGGTGCTGGCTCGCACGGTACACGGCAAGCGGCTGGTCTACCTCGACAACGCGGCGACCGCCCAGAAGCCCCGTCCGGTGCTCGATGCGCTCACCCGGTTTTACACCGACTACAACGCCAACATTCACCGGGCGGTGCACACCCTGAGCGAGGAGGCGACCGCTGCCTACGAGGGCACCCGGGCCAAGGTGCAGCGGTTCTTGGGTGCCGCCGAAGCGCGCGAGATCGTCTTCGTCCGGGGCACCACCGAGGCCATCAACCTGGTGGCGCACAGCTTCGTCCGGCCGCGACTGGGGCCCGGCGACGAGGTCGTGATCACGGCCATGGAGCATCACTCGAACATCGTGCCATGGCAGATCGTCTGCGGCGAGCGAGGGGCGCGCCTGCGCGTGGCGCCCATGAACCGCGCCGGGGAGCTGCTCCTCGACCAGTACGTCTCACTGCTTACGCCGCGCACCAGGTTCGTGTCGCTGGTCCACATCTCCAACTCCCTGGGCACGATCAACCCGGTGCAGGAGATGATTCAGCTGGCGCACGCGCGCGGGATTCCGATCCTGGTGGACGGCGCGCAGGCGGTGCCACACCGGCCGGTGGATGTCCGCCGGCTGGACTGCG
>JACPAP010000046.1 GCA_016180765.1 Gemmatimonadota bacterium | reverse complement strand
GCGATCGCCGAGGGGCTGGCGCAGCGGATCGTCAACGGCGACGTGCCCGAGTCGCTTCGGGGGAAGCATCTGCTGGTGCTCGACATCGGCCAGATGGTGGCCGGCGCCAAGTACCGGGGGGAGTTCGAAGAGCGGTTGAAAGCGGTGCTCAAGGAGATCACGGCCCAGGAAGGTCGCTTCGTGGTCTTCATTGACGAGCTGCACACGATCGTGGGTGCAGGGGCCGCAGAGGGCGCAGTAGACGCCTCGAACATGCTGAAGCCCGCGCTGGCGCGGGGCGAGCTGCACGTGGTGGGCGCCACCACCTTGGACGAGTACCGCAAGCAGGTCGAGAAAGACAAGGCGCTGGAGCGGCGGTTCCAGCCGGTGTTCGTGGGCGAGCCGTCGGTGGAGGACACCATCGCCATCCTCCGGGGGCTCAAGGAGCGTTATGAGGTGCACCACGGCGTGCGGATCACGGACAACGCCCTGGTGGCTGCGGCCACCCTGTCGGACCGTTACATCGGTGACCGACATCTTCCCGACAAGGCCATTGATCTCATTGACGAGGCGGCCAGCCGGCTGCGGATCGAGATCGACAGCATGCCGCAGGAGATTGACGAGATCGAGCGGCGCAAGATCCAACTCCAGATCGAGCAGCAGGCCTTGAGCAAGGAGACCGACCGCGCCAGCCGGGAGCGGCTTCAGGCGTTGGAGCGGGAGCTGGCGGAGCTGCAGGAGCAGTCCCAGGGGATGAAGGCGCAATGGCAGGCCGAGAAGGAAGCCATCGGGCGGCTGCGGGAGAAGAAGGCCCAGCTGGAGGAGGCGCGCGTCGCAGCGGAAAAGGCCACGCGCGAGGGGGACCTCCAGAAGGCGGCCGAGATCCGCTACGGCCGGGTGCCGGAGCTGGAGCGCGAGATCGAGGCGGAGAAAAAGCGGCTGGAGCAGCTCCAGGCCAAGGCCAAGTACCTCAAGGAAGAGGTGGACGCCGAGGACGTGGCGGAGATCGTCTCCCAATGGACCGGGATTCCGGTGAGCAAGATGCTGGAATCCGAGCGGGAGCGGCTGACCAAGCTGGAGCAGGAGCTGGGCCGGCGGGTGATCGGGCAGGAGGAGGCGCTGGCCGCCGTGGCCAATGCGGTCCGGCGCTCGCGCGCAGGGCTACAGGATCCCAATCGGCCCATCGGCAGCTTCATTTTCCTGGGGCCCACCGGCGTCGGGAAGACCGAGACGGCCCGGGCGCTGGCGGAGTTCGTGTTCGACGACGAACGGGCCATGGTCCGCCTCGACATGTCGGAGTACATGGAGAAGCACGCCGTGGCGCGTATGATTGGCGCCCCGCCCGGATACGTGGGTTATGAAGAGGGTGGCCAGCTCACCGAGGCCGTGCGGCGCCGCCCGTACTCGGTGGTGCTGTTCGATGAGATCGAGAAGGCCCACCCCGACGGGTTCAACGTGCTGCTCCAGATTCTGGACGACGGTCGGCTGACCGACAGCCAGGGCCGGACCGTGAGCTTCCGGAACGCGGTTCTCATCATGACCTCCAACGTGGGGAGCCAGTGGCTGTCGGAACTGGGCGATCGCGGATTCGACGAGGCCAGGCGACGGGTGCTCGAGGCCCTGCGGGAGACCTTCAAGCCGGAGTTCCTCAACCGGGTGGACGACGTGATCGTGTTCCGGCCGCTGTCTCGTGAGCACCTCGGTGGCATCGTGGATCTCCAGCTGGAGCGGGTGCGACGATTACTGGCGGATCGCCGGATGACGCTCGAACTCGCTCCGGAAGCGCGAGACTTTCTGCTGGCGGAGGGGTACGATCCCACCTATGGCGCTCGCCCACTCAAGCGCGTCATCCAGCGGCGCATCCAGAATCCGCTGGCGCTCGCCATCCTGGAGGGAACCTTCGGCGAGGCCGACGCGGTCCGCGTGGTGCGGAACGGCGACGCGTTGGGCTTTGAACGCGCGAAGCACCAGGAGCCGAAGACGGCGCTCCCGTAGGGAGGCAGCCCTACTGCCAACCCCCCGATGACCCCGCGAGCGGCGCCGCTCAGCGCAGCCGATCGCGCCGGGATGGCCGCGGCCCTGGCGGCGGCCCGCCGCGGCGGGGCGGCGGGAGAAGTTCCGGTTGGGGCGGCCGTCGTCGTGGATGGTCACGTGGTCAGCGAAGCCCACAACGAGACCGTGGCGCGGCGAGACCTCACGCAGCATGCGGAGCTGATCGCGATTCAGCGGGCCCTGCAGGCCATCGGCGCCGATCGACTGGACGGCGGGACGCTCTACGTGACGCTCGAGCCGTGCGCCCAGTGCGCCGGCGCCATCGTGCTCGCGCGAGTGGGGAAGCTGATCTTCGGCGCGTACGACCCCAAGGCGGGCATGGCCGGAAGCGTGGGTGACTTGCTGCGCCATCCGCGGCTCAACCATCGCCCGGAGGTGCAGGGAGGCGTGATGGCCGACGAGTGCGGGGCCTTGGTGGCGGACTTCTTCGCCGGCCGCCGATGACGCGGGGATGACCCAGATCTTCGAGTTCCTGTTCAAGTACCGGCCGCTGCTCTTCGAGCGGGGCCAAGTCGCGTTCGGGGGGCCCTGGCAGATTCCGCTGGCCGTGGTGGCCCTCGGCACGCTGATGGTGGCGCTGGGCTACCGCCCTAGGCCGGGCCAGGGCGCGCGGACGGGGCGGCTGGGGCTGGCGGGGCTTCGCCTTGGTGCCCTGGCGGTCCTGGCGTTCGCCTTGGGCCGGCCCACGCTGGTGGTCCCAACGGTGGTCCCCCAACAGAACTTTCTCGCGATCCTGGTGGACGATTCCCGGAGCATGCAGATCGTGGACCAGGGCGGGCAGGCGCGCGGCCAGGTCGCCGCGCAGCTCATAGCACCGGACGGGGATCTGCTCCGCCGCCTCGACCCACAATTCAAGGTCCGGCTGTATCGGTTTTCGGCGGGCGCCGAGCGAATGGGGAGCACGGCCGAGTTGTCGTTTGCGGGCGGCCGTACGCGCCTGGGTGCCGCCCTCGAGCGCGTGCGGCAGGACCTGAGCGGCGCGCCGCTGGCCGGTATCGCCGTGTTCACCGACGGCGCCGACAACGCCGGGGTCGCGACCAGCGAAGCCATCTTGCAGCTCCGCGCCGCCCGGGTGCCGGTGTACGCCGTGGGGCTGGGGCGCGAACGCCTGGAGAAAGACGTCGAAGTATCGCGGCTCGATGTCCCGGGCTCGGCGCTCGCGGGTTCCACGCTCATCGCCGACTTGTTGCTGGCGCAATCGGGCTACGGCAACACCCCGGTGGCCGTGTACGTAGAAGAATCAGGGCGGATCGTCGCTACGGATACCGTGCGGCTGCCGCGGGACGGTGCGGCGACCGTGCGCATACCGTTCACCCTCACCGGCACGGGCCCGCGCCGGATCCGCGTCCGGGTCGCCTCCCCAGGGGGAGAACCGCTGGTCGAGAACAACGCCCGTGAGGCCAGCGTGTACGCCGACGACCGGCGACACAAAGTGCTCTACTTCGAGGGCGAGCCTCGCTTCGAGACCAAATTCATCCGGCGCGCCGTCCAGGACGACCGCCAGATCCAGCTGGTGGTGTTGCAGCGCACCGCGGAGAACAAGTTCTTGCGGCTGGAGGTGGACAGCCCCGAGGAGCTGGTGGCGGGATTCCCCAAGGCCCGGGAAGAGCTGTTTCGCTACGTGGGGCTGGTCCTGGGGAGCGTCGAAGCCAGTCAGTTCACGCACGATCAGCTGCGGATGATCCGGGATTTCGTGGGCGAGCGAGGCGGGGGAGTGCTGCTGCTGGGGGGGCGGCTGGCGTTCGCCGAGGGTGGGTACGCGGGCACCCCGGTGGCGGACCTGGTGCCGTTCGAACTGGCCACGGTGGAGCACGCGGGCGCGGATTCCACCGGTCACCTGGTGGAAGTCAAGGTGGGTCCAACGCCGGCCGGCCGCGGACATCCCGCCATGCAGCTGGCCGCCGCGGCGCGAGCCTCGGCCGAGCGTTGGGCCACATTGCCGCCGGTCACGATGGTGAACCGCATCGGCTCGCCCAAGGCCGGGGCGACGGTGCTGCTCACGGGGCGGCCATCCGGCGGAGGAGCCGCGCTGCCGGTCCTGGTCTTTCAGCGGTACGGCCGCGGCAAGGCCATCGCGCTCGCGGCGCAGGACTCCTGGCTGTGGCAGATGCACGCGGACCTCTCAGTGGAAGACCAAACCCACGAGACCCTCTGGCGGCAGGTCCTGCGCTGGCTGGTGAGCGGCGTTCCGGATCCCGTGACGGTGACGTTGTCGGCCGATCGGGTGGAGCCGGGCGACAGCGTCGCCATCACCGCGGCGGTGAGCGACTCGGCGTACGCCGGCGTCAACGGCGCGTCCGTCGTGGCCCGCGTCACCCTCCCGAGCGGAAGCGAGTATCAGGTCCCGCTGGAGTGGAGCGTGCTGCGAGACGGCGAATACCGCGGCTGGTTCGTGGCGGACGCGGCTGGCCCGTATCGGGTCCGGGTGGAAGCGCGCCGGGCCGGGCGGTTCTTGGGCGAGGGTGACGCCTACCTGGACGCCGGGGCGCTCGGGGCCGAGTTCTTCGGCGCCGGGATGCGGCGGGCGGCGTTGGAGCAGTTGGCGCAGGAGACGGGCGGGCGCTTCTACACGCCGGCCCAGGCCGCTACGCTGCCGGAGGACGTGCGGTTCACGGAGTCCGGCGCGACGGTGTTCGAGCACCACGACCTCTGGGACATGCCAGCCACGTTCTTGCTGCTGCTCGCGTTGCTTGGCGTTGAGTGGGGATGGCGCCGCGCTCGAGGCTTGGCATGAAGCCGGAGCCCGGGACGGAGAGGAACAATATTGAACCACAGAGACCGCAGAGAGCACAGAGGGGATCCTGCCGCAGTTCACTCCGCATCTTCGTGCTCGTGGTATCAGGCGTCGGGGGCGATGCGCAGTTCACGGAGCGGTTTACACGCTGGGGCACGGACCTGGTGGATGCCGCACGGCAGGGGCTCGGCCTGCCGCCGGCGAACGTCGCCTTCCTCGCCGAGCGTCCGGAACGGGATCCCAGAATCACCGGGCCCGCCACCAAGGAGCGGCTCGAGGCCGCGTTGCGAGAGCTTGCCGACCGCGCCGAGCCAGGGGCCGACGTGGTGCTGGTGCTGTTCGGGCATGGCAGCGATCGGGAGGGCCAGCCCCGGTTCAATCTGGTGGGCCCCGACGTCACCGCCGCGGAGCTGGCGACGTGGCTCGCGGCCGTGAAAGCCCGCCGTATTGTGGTGGTCAACACCGCGAGCGCGAGCGGCGGCTTCGTGCCGGCCCTGGCGGGGCCCGGCCGCATCGTGGTGACGGCGACCAAGTCCGGCTTCGAGCGCAACGCCACCCGGTTCGGCGAGTACTTGGTTCAGGCGCTTGCCGCAGGGTTCGCCGGGGGCGCAGGGAGTGCCGATACTGACAAGGACGGGCGGCTGTCTGTGCTGGAGGTGTTCCAGTACGCCCGGCGGGAAGTAGCTCGCGCCTATGAGCAGGAGAAACGGCTCCTGACCGAACACGCCATCCTGGAGGACGATGGCGACGGCAAGGGCAGTACGGAGCCCAGCGCCACCGGCGGGGACGGCGCGCTGGCCGCGTCGGTGTTTCTCACGGCGGCAGGGGCGGTCGTCGCCGCGGACACCGCGGACCCTGAGGTCAAGCGGCTGTACGCGCGGCGCGAGTCGCTGGAGCGGCGGGTTGCTGAGCTGCGGGGGGCGAGGAGCTCCATGGCTCTGGAAGTCTACGAGCGAGAGCTGGAAGAACTGCTGGTGGAGCTGGCGACCACCAACCGCGCCATCCGCGCGCGGGAAGGGAAGCGGCCGTGATCGGGGCGGTCAAGGCGGTCAGGGCGGTCGGAGCGGTCGCGGCGATGATGGCGGGCGTGGCGGTTCCGGCGGGCGCCCAAGATCGGTCGGACGCCGGCCACCGAGCTTTTCGGGCGGGCCGCTACGAGGAAGCGATCCGGCTCCTGGGCGCGGCTGCCGACCGTGGGGACGAAGGTGCGGCTCGGTTGTTAGGCCGGGTGCTGGCGATGGTGGGGCGCTACGCGGACGCCGAGCAACGGCTGCGCGCGCACCTCGCGGCCAACCCGGATGCGCGGACGCTTTGGCTCCCGCTGGGAGACGTGTTGCGCGATCGTGGTGAGCTGGCTCGAGCGGAGCAGGCCTATGGCCGGGCGGGGGTACCCCGGGGACCGGACAGCCTGGCGGCCGCCCTGCGCTTGGCCGAGCTCAAGGAGCAGCGGGGGGAGGGGTCCGCGGCGCGCCGTGACTACCGCCGATTCATGGCCACCTACAATGCGGCGGTTCGGCTCTCGTCGGAGGAGCTGGCCGCCGTGGCCCGGGCGGTTCGTCACCTGGGGCGGGAAGACCCACAGCTGTTCAAGGACGCGCTCCGAGCATATGACGAGGCCGTGCGGGCGGACTCCGGCAATCTCGACGCCCGCGTGGAGCAGGGCGACTTGTTTCTCGACAAGTACAACGGCGCCGAGGCTCGCGCCACGTACCAAGCCGTGCTGACGATCAACCCCAACCATCCCGCGGCGCTGCTGGGGCTGGCACGCGCCGCGCATTTCGAGGGGAACCCAGAGGCGGCCGCGCACGCGCGCCAGAGCTTGGAGGTCAATCCGCGCTACGTGCCGGCGCTGGTGTTCGCCGCGCAGCTGGCGCTGGAGCGGGAAGCCTACGACGCGGCGCGGGAGCGCGTCGCCAGGGCGCTGGACGTTAACCCGGCGTCGCTGGAGGCCTTGTCGCTGTTAGCGGCAACTTCCTTGCTCCAGGGCGATTCCTCCGGCTTCCAGGAGACGGTGACCCGGATCACCGGCATCCACCCGCGCTACGCGTCACTCTACACCACGCTGGCGGACCTCACGGGGCGCACGCTACGCTACCACTGGGCCCTGGCCTTCGCACGACAGGCTGTGGCGCGGGATTCCACCTCATGGCGCGGCTACAGCCTCATGGGTGTGAATCAGCTCCGCCTGGGTGACATCGCCGCGGCGCGAAAGAGCCTGGAAACGGCGTTCGCCGGCGATCCCTATGACGTGTGGACCAAGAACACGCTGGATCTGCTGGACCACCTGGACCGCTTCCCAGGCACCAGCACCGCGCGCTTCCGGGTCCTGGCCGCCCCGGCCGAGGCCGACCTGCTGGCCCTCTACGCCGGGCCGCTGGCGGAGGAGGCCTACGATTCGCTGGTGGCCCACTACCGGTTCCGGCCCGCGACGCCGGTGCGGGTGGAGCTATACGACCGGCACGCGGACTTCTCGGTGCGCACCGTGGGCCTGGTAGGTTTGGGGGCACTCGGCGTGAGCTTTGGACCGGTCGTGGCCATGGACTCGCCGTCGGCACGCGAGCCGGGACAGTTCCATTGGGGCTCCGTGCTGTGGCACGAGATCGCCCACACGTTCCACTTAGGCCTGACCGACTCGCGGGTGCCCCGCTGGTTCACCGAGGGGCTCGCGGTCTTCGAGGAGCGGCGCTCGCGGCCCGGGTGGGGCGACGACGTGACGCCGGGGTTCCTGACCGCGTTTCTCCAGAAGCGCCTGGTCCCGGTCGGCGAGCTGAATCGCGGCTTCACCAACCCGGATTATCCGGAACAGCTGGGGTACTCGTATTATCAGGCGTCGTTGGTGTGTGACCTCATCGCCGCGGAGCATGGTCTCGAGGCGCTGCGGGCGCTGCTGCAGCAGTACCGGCAGGGGCGTTCGACCGCGCAGGCCTTTCAGGCGGTGCTGGACAGCGAGCTCGACGGCTTCGACCGCCGATTCGACGAGTACGTGCACCGGCGATTCGCCACGCCGCTCGCCGCGCTGCGATCCTCGCCAGGCGATGACACGCGAACCCATCCCGGCCTCGAAGAGCTGGTGCGACGGGCGCGTCGCGAGCCGGGCGATTTCCGCGCCCAGTTCCTGGCGGGTGAGGCGGCGTTCGCCGCCAACCAGCCGGACGTCGCGGAGCCGTTCTTGCTTCGGGCCAAGGCGCTGTTCCCGGAGTACGCGGGAACGGACAGCCCCTCCTGGTACCTGGCCCAGATCTACCGGCAACGCGGTGCGCGACCGCAGGCGGTAGCTGAGCTGGAGGCGCTGACGGCAATCAACGCCGGGCATTATCCCGCTTTGCTCGCGTTGGCCGCGC
>JACPAP010000045.1 GCA_016180765.1 Gemmatimonadota bacterium | reverse complement strand
GGCACGGCGGGCATCGGCGCGGTCTTCGGCCCGGTGGTGCTTGTGTGGTTCGTGACGCTGGCCGTGCTGGGCCTAAGCGCCATCGCGCGCGAACCGAGCGTTCTGACCGCCGTCCTGCCGCAGCACGCCATCCGTTTCTTCAACCAGGATCCCCGGCGGGGCTTCCTCGTGCTGGGCGCGGTTTACCTGGTGGTAACCGGAGGCGAAGCGTTGTACGCGGACCTGGGCCATTTCGGCCGTCACGCCATCCAGTTGGCGTGGTTCGCGGCCGCCCTCCCGGCGCTGCTACTCAACTACTTCGGCCAGGGAGCACTGCTGCTCCGCGACCCTTCGGCCGCCGTCAGCCCCTTCTATCATCTCGCGCCGACGTGGGGCCTTTACCCGCTGATTCTCCTGGCCACGGCCGCCACCATCATCGCCTCGCAAGCCGTCATTTCCGGAGCCTTCTCGCTCACCCGCCAGGCGGTACAGCTCGGCTACAGCCCCCGCGTCACGATCGACCACACCTCGGCGCGCGAGATCGGCCAGATCTACGTGCCCGCGGTCAATTGGGCCCTCATGTTGGCGACCGCCGGCCTGGTAGTCGGCTTCCGGACCTCCAGCAACATCGCCGGGGCATACGGAGTCGCGCTGGCCAGCGAGATGGTGATCACCACCCTGATGTTCTTCGTCGTCAGCCGCGAGATCTGGCGCTGGAACCTCCTCAGCGCCCTGCCGGTCGTGGGCCTGTTCCTGGTCGTGGATGTTGCCTTCCTGGGCGCCAACTCGCTCAAGATCCCACAGGGCGGCTGGTTCCCCCTGGTAGCAGGCGCCGTGGTCTTCACGCTGCTCACCACCTGGAAGCGGGGGCGCGAGCTGCTCTATGGTCGCCTGCGCGAGCGCGCGGTGCCCCTGGACATTTTGCTGGGAGACATCGAGGCCGAGCCGCCGCAGCGGGTCCCCGGCACCGCAGTGTTCATGACTCCCAACGTGGGCTCCACGCCGCCGGCGCTGGTGCACAACCTGGCTCACAACAAGGTGCTGCACGAGCAGGTGATCTTCTTGAGCATCCTGACCCAAGAAGTGCCCGTCGTGCCGCCCCCGGAGCGGGTCCAGGTCAAGGACCTCGGCCACGGCTTCTACTGGGTGACCGCGCGCTACGGCTTCATGCAGGACCCCAGCGTGCCGGACATTCTGGAGCGGGCCAAGGGCCAGGGGGTCGAGTCGCGGCTCGAAGCCACGACCTTCTTCCTGGGCCGCGAGACGCTGCTGGCCACGGCACGACCTGGAATGGCGCGTTGGCGCGAACACATCTTCTCGTTCATGTCGCGCAACGCCCAGCGGGCCACCGCATTCTACAAGATTCCGCCGGATCAGGTGTTCGAGGTGGGGGTGCAGGTCGAGATGTAGCAGCGGTTATCCGTGGTCCGTTTTCCGTTGTCCGTCAAGACGAACGCCTGCCTGGGAGCTAACGGAGAACGGATAATGGATGACGGACAACAGGTAGCTGCGGCTACGTCAGAAGCCTCACCCCCACGCCCACCACCAGCGCGTGCAGCAGTGACGCCAGCGTCCCAATCAGGAAGTACTCCGCGAAATCACGATCTTCCAGCGCCCGGAACCGCGCCAGGGCTTTGGCGGCGATCAACAGCCCCAGGGCGCCGTACTGGCCCAACAACACCAGGGTGAGCGCCAGCGCGCGCTCCAGCACGCCGATCATTCTCCCGCGGGCCAGCTCCGAGGCTGACACGGCGATGCCACCCTTGGGAGGCTGGGGCGAAACCGGGACCATATCCAGCACCAGCCGCACGATGGCCATCCCGCCCGCGCAGGCGTACCAGTACGCGGCGGCATAGAACGCCACGCGGCCCCATGCCATACCGTCCCGCGTCGGGACGGCCAGGCGGGCCAGCTGCAGGGCCGCCACCACCGCAGTCACCAGCGCCACGCCCTCGACCCACAGCCCGCGCGACGGGGTCTTCCAGCCCGGCCGTCGCCAGGGAGCCCAGGTCGTCGCCACCGCGAACACCAGCAGCACCGCTGCCGTTATCGGATGCATGCCCCACCGCCCTCCGACGCATGACTCATGATGCCAGCCTCTCCCGAAACGCCTGGTCCCCGGCGGCGACCAGCCGCCACCCCATCCGGCGGGCGAGATGCGACACCGCGCTGCGACCGATCCCGAGCCGCGACCCGACCTCCGCCGGCGCCATCACCCGGAGCAACAATGCTGCCCGGCGCTGGCGGGGTGTCCAGCCCCAATAGAGCGCCGAGTAGTACTCCGCCAATCCGCCGAGGGTCGCCCCCAACCCGCCGAACGCCAGCACCAGACGGCGCCGCTTCGCCTCCTCCAGCGCCTCGCGGGCACGATGGAAGCAGGGCCCGTCCACTTCCGGCGCGGTGCGGGCCAGGGGGGTATGAACCGGCCCGCGGCCCGCGGCCATGATCCAGTCCACCTGCGGCACCTCGGCCCGGAGCCAGTGGGTGATCTCCCAGACCGGCTCAGGGCCGGTGAGCAGCCCTTGAAACTGGTCGCCCAGGGTGACCGCGAAGCGGGCTGCGATGCCTCGCCGCCACCGGCGATTCACCTGATTCAGACCGGCCCGGAGGTCGCTCTGTAACCGGGTCCGCACGGCGCTCGACAGGCGGCGCGACGCGACGGCGTCCCCGATCAGGGCCACGTACTGGGTTGCCATATTCCGTCACCCAACGCTGATAGGACGTTTATCGTCATATTTGTATCACATGACGAAAAATGTCAATGCGGTGTGATGATGGGGAGGGGAAAGCAAGAAAAGGCGGCCGGCACTCCCTCGCGGAAGATACCGGCCGCCTCCACACTGGCTACCCGGAGCCAGGGGATTCACTCCCTCTGTTCTTCTTCCCTCAGCCGCCGCCTGGACTGATGCGCCCGCGGTAGGGCTTTTGGGAGCTCCGGCCTCGATCCCCAAGCGGCTCGGCCTAAAGCCGCAAGGTTCACCAGTGCGAGCGCTGCGATTCGGATCGAGTCGCGGACCGACCCTTCGCACTGCACGCCGAGGCGCTAGATCGGCGTGGACGAGGCACGCGACTGGCCTCGCCGGTCCGAGCCGGCGTAGCTACCCGGATCGCTGGACGCCCGAAGCCCTTGTTTGCGTCGGCGCCCTCCCCGGAATCTCCGCTCGGACTCGCCACGCAAGGCGTGGTCAAGACAGCGAGTCCCGACCCTTCCCTTGCACGGCGCGACGCCAAATCTAGGGATCTCCCGAAGGCGCGCAAGTGCCGATGTTCCTTCGGGTTACGCGATTCGATGTGGGTTCCGTGTGGACGGCTAACCGCGAATGGCCCTAGCGGTTGCGGTGGTTGTCCACGCCGTGTGGAATTGTGTACGAAAAAGGCCGGGGATGGAGGTGGATGGATGGGTCAGCTCCCTACCTCTTCGTAGAAGTAGGGTGCGTCCGCCGCGCGCGGGAGGAACACAAACCCGGCCCCCGTGGTCGCGAACCAGCCGGCCAGGAGTTGCGTCGGACGCTCGCCCGAGGCCTCCTCGAACAGGGCCCGCAACCAGCGCCGCGCGTGGCGCAGTTCCGGCGCCCGGCGCGAGAGCACCGACAGCATGGCTCCCACGCCCTGGGTCACCCGCAGAAAGTGCGCCAGGGCGTGGGCCCGCTGCACGAACTCATACGCCCTGACACCGGGTTCGTCGAACAGGAGGGAGCCCTCGTAGGGGTCCCCCGGCGGCGTGTCGATTCGGGGCCCCAGATACACGAAGATGCGCCGGCCGTCCCGCCGCCGCTCGACCATGGCCGCCGCGGTTTCCCCGCCCAGGCGGGCCGCGTGGATCAGATCGTTGTCGGCCAGGATCCCGACGGCGTTGGTCCACTCCAGGGCGGCGAGCGCCGTGTCCATCGGACAGCCCAGCTCGTCGTCGTAGGCGACCAGCCTGGGAGCCTCGCCGGCCCGCGCGAAGAAGTGCGCGAGCGCCTCTCCCCGGTCCGCAAAGGTCCGCGTCGTGCGCGTCAAGGTGGACGCCCCCATGAGTGCAAGATAACGTTATCCTCCATGCGTGGCCTCACCCTGGCGTGGTTCGTGGCCGCCACCCCGCTCCGCGGGCAGGTTTCGGCCGGTCCCGGGGCCGACGTATCCGCCGCGGAACGGGGGGCGCTGGAGCAGCTGGGAGAGGCCAACGCCACCATCTTCGAGCTGGTGGATTCCTGGTTCGCCGGCCGGCCCATCCAGTACTACCACTTTGGCCGTGACGCCGCGCGGCCGACCATTCTGTACCGCGTGCGCGGCCGGAGCGACGCCGTCACCACCCTCCCCGGGCTCGAGGGCTACAGCGCCCTGCGCGCCGTGTACGTGGTCGAGCCGAAGCCGGGCGTGGACGCCCCGGCAGTGCGTTCCCAGGCCCAGATCGAGGATCTGGTACGGCGGGGGCTCGCCCGCCTGGCCGGGCCCGGCACCGTGATCAACGCGCCGATCGTACCGCAGGGCAGCCGACTGGATCGCGACCCCGCGGAGCGCACGGTCCTGGGAGCGTGGTACCGGGGGCATCGCGTTTCGTATTACGATCTCGGACCGGTGTCAGCCGTCGCCATTCCCCTGCTCGTGTTCATCTCCGAGTTCGACGAGAACGGCGAAGGTGTCCCGGTGGACGGCCAACCGTCCAACGCCAGCGCCGTTCCCGGGGTCGCAGGGTACAGTGATATGTGGCAGATCAGACTGGTGCTGGTGGGTGACCGGTTCGAGCCGGGGAGCTACCGCGACCACCGGCGGGCGCTGGCGGACGCGCGGGCGGGACGGTTCCAGTTAATGGATCCCGGGGTGGTAGTGAATTGCCCGGTGATGTACCTGGACGGTAAGCCGGCGGCCCGATGACCCGATTCTGGCCCCTCCTCCTGCTGCTGCTCGCGGCGACGGCCGCGATGCGCCAGCCCGGTTCAGACCAACGGGGCCAGGGCACCCAGTGCGAAACGTCCCTGACCGGCCGCTGGGTGGGGCTGCACCAGAACCAGACCCTGCACCCGATGTCCTCGCAGGGGGTGTTGGCCCGACCGCTCACGGGCCGCTGGGTGGGAGGGTTGGGCACCCCGGACGGGGCGGAGGCGGAGCTGCGGCTCGCGCCCAGCGGCACGGCCCGGTGGCATCTGCTTCCCGGCGGCCCGTGGACGGAGGGGGAGTGGGAGCGCCAGACGCGGATCATCACCTTCACCTGGGCCGGCAGCGACACCATCCCCTGGGTGGGGCATTACGATGTGGAGGGCAACGCGATCCTGTTCGAGCGCACGGTACCGAACTCCCGCACGGCCATCTTCCACCGCGTGTTCAGATAGAGGCGGCAGAAGGGCGAGGGTACGTCTCACCCTCGCCCTTGCGCCGCCCCTGCCGCCCTATCAGATCACCGTCACCGGTCGCAGGGTCCCGCTTCGCCGGGCAAACAGGTCCTCAGCCTGGGCCAGCGTCTCGACGACGCCGGGCGCCTCGGGGTCGGCGTATTTGCTGTTGGGCTCTACCTTCCCGGTGAGCCGGCGCACCATCACCAGCGCCCGGGTTACCTCACACTGCTCCGGGTCGGGGTCGGTAAAGCCCGCGGTGAGCAGCGTCCGGAAGAAGGGCAGGGTGCTCGGGTCCGCCAGCACGTAGAGGGACTCCAGGATGCGCGGACTGAGAAAGGACCGCAGCTGGAGATCGTCGCGGACCGCGTCGAACAGCTCGACCAGGCGGGCCGCGGCGTCGGCCTCGGGATAGAACCGCGCCGCCTCCGCCGCCGCGCCCAGGAAGGCGTGATGCGCGCCGGGCGTGAGGTAACGAGCGAACAGGGGCCACTCGCTGGGTGGGTGTCGTTCCGCCAGCGCCAGGAACGCGAAGTACCGCCGGGCCAGCGGCGCCGCCTCGTCGGCCACCACGGTGCGCAATCCGGCCACGCCGTAGCGCTGCGCTACCAGCGCCGCGGCGGTGGCGTGCTGGAGGCGCTCCAGCTCCGGATCGCGAAAGGTGCGGACGTGCACGGCCGCCGGTTCGGCGGACGCCGCGAGCACCGGCAGCCGATCCAGCAGTCGCAGCAGTAAGCCGTCGGCTTCATCCAGCGCGCGTTCCCAACCGCCGGCGTCGGCACGCCACGCGCGGCCCAGCGCGTCCCACCCGAGGTCCTCCAGCCCCTCCGCCACCCAGAGGGCCTCGAATGCCTCGGGATCGGCCGCATGGAGCAGGCGGCGCAGCGCTTCGGCGAACCGAAAGATGCTCTCGGGCATGAGCTTTTTCGAATCTACTCCGTGCGGCCGCATTGCGCTCGCGTTGGGGCCGCAATAACGTAGCCCGCGAGACCGTGATCACGACCTGGAACCGCGCCGCCGTGGCCTGGTTCGTACCAACGGGGCTGGCGGCCCTGACCACCGGCGTCCTCGCCTGCGCCGCGGGCAACCAGCCCATCGCCCTGGGGTTGGCCGGTCCGTTCTCCGAGCCACGGGGTGTGTCCATGCGTCTCGCGGCGCACCTCGCCGTGGCCGAGATCAACCGGGCCGGCGGCGTGCGGGGGCGCCGGCTGGAGCTGGTAGTCCAGGATGACAGCGCGCTGCCGGAGGTCGCCGTCGCCGCGGCGCGCGCCCTCTACGCCGAGCGCCGGCTGGTCGCCGTCGTCGGACACCTGACGTCCGCCGCCACCCTCGCCGCCGCGCCGGTCTACGGCGGCGGCCGGCGGCCGCTCCCGCTCATCAGCCCTTCCGCCTCCGCTCCGGGCGTCACCGACGCCGGGCCGCACGTCTTCCGTGTCTGCCCCACGGACGTGGCTCATGGCACGGCCCTCGCGGAGTTCGCCTACCGCCGGCTCCGGGCACGCAGCGCCGCCATTCTGTACCAGAACGACGAGTACGGGCGCGGGATCCGCGGCACCTTCGCCGAGGGGTTCACCCGACTCGGCGGCCGCCTCGCCAGCGACGACCCCTACGTGCCCGACCTGCCCAGCTTCGAGCCCTACCTGCGCCGGCTGCAGCAACGCGGAGGTGCCGACGTCCTGGTCATCGCCGGCACCGCCGCCTCGGCGCGGCGGATCCTGCCCACGCTGGACACGGTCGGCTTCCGACCACGGGTGTTGGGAGGAGACGCGCTGGCCGGACTGGAGACCACCCGCGGCGCCGACGGCGTGTTCACGTCCACCGCGTACCTGCCGGATCAGCCGGGACAGCGCAACCAGGCCTTCGTGGCCGCATACCGCGCCGCCTACGGCGATCAGCCGCTCGACCATCGGGGGGCGTCAGCCTACGACATCGTGTACCTGTTAGCGCGGGCGCTCGACGCCGTGGGCCCCGACCGCCGGCGGCTCCTGAACTACCTGGCCGGCGTGGGGACGGCGTCCCCGCCGTTCGACGGGGTCACTGGACGGATCGGGTTCGACGCCCAAGGTGACGTGCCGACCAAGAGCGTGGTGCTCGGCGTCGTGCGCCAGGGTCGCCTGGTGATGGCCCAGGATCGCTGATGGCGCTCCGCCTCAGCACCCTTCGGGCGCGGATCCTGCTCGGCTCCGGCGCGCTGATCGCGGGCATCGTGGTCACCGCCCTGCTGGCCCTGTCTTCTCTCGGCGCGCTGCGCCGCGCGGTCACCCAGGAAACCGCGGTGCTTTCCCAGGTGTCCGTGCTGAGCAGCGGCATCCTGGCCGCCGCCTTCGACGAGGTGCGGGCGGCGGAGCTGTATCTGATCGCTCCGACGCCGCAGACCCGGGTTCAGTTCGCGCGTTCGGCGGAAGAAACCTACGACTACGAGCGGCGGCTCCGGGCCCTGCCGCGCCTGGCCGAAGCACAGCGCGCCGCGATCGCCCGGATCGGCGCGCTCCAGCAACGGGTCCACGCCGCCTACGGCTACGCCCACGCGCTGGAAGACCTGGGCCGCCGGGAACGCGCCCTGGCGGCCGGCGTCACCGCCCGCGAGCCGGCGAGCGAGATGATGCGGTTGGTCCGTTCCCTCTCCACCGGCATGGCGGCGGAGGCGGAACAGAGCGGCGCCGCGCTCCTGGTCCGGGCCAACGAGCGCGAGGTGCTGGTGTGGATCGTGTTGGTCCTGTCCGTGGTGTTGGCGGCCGGCGTGAGCCGGGCGACGCTGCGCTCGGTCCAGGTCCCCACGGAGAGGTTGGGTCTCGCCGTCGAGCGGTTCAGCGGCGGCGACCTTCGTCCCGTGCACCTCGGCGCCATGCCCCGCGAGCTGGCGGTGCTGGGGGACGCCATGAGCCGCGTGAGCACCACGCTTCGCTCGCTGGTCCAGGACGTGGTGGCCGAGAGCGAACGGATGTCGTCTACGGCGACCGATCTCTCGGCCGTGAGCGAGGAGCTGGCCGCCACGGCGAGCCAGATCAGCACCGCGATGGTTGACATCTCGCAGGGTGCGGAGAAACAGGTGGGCGGGGGGGAGGCAGCCCGGGGGGCCGTGGAGCGTCTCGCCGGGTCTGCCACCGCCAACGCGGAGCTGGCCCGGCGGGTGGCGGAACGGGGGCAGGAGATTCACCACCTGGCAGCCCGCTACCAGCGTGACGTCGCCGCCGCCGCGAAGGCCCTGCTGGACCTCGGGGCGGTGGTCCAACAGAGCGCGTCGCAGGTGGACGAGCTGGACCGGCGGTCGGAGTCGATCAACGAATTCGTGGATGTGATCAAGCAGATCTCGTCCCAGACCAACCTGCTCGCGCTGAATGCCGCGATCGAGGCCGCCCGCGCGGGAGAGCGGGGCGTCGGCTTCGCCGTGGTCGCCCAGGAAGTGCGCGAGTTGGCCGACTCCAGCGGCTCCGCCGCCGAGGAGGTCGCCGAACACATCCGCGTGGTCCGCCAGCAGGTGAGCCAGGTGGCGGAAACCATGGCGAGCGGCCGACTGAAGGTGCGCGGGGTCGAGGAGGTAGCCCAAGGGGCGGCCCACGCGCTCGAGGCCATTGCCGCCTCAGTGGCCGAGGTCGAAGCGGCCGCGGGTCAGCTGGCTGACGCGGCCGCGGGGAACCTCAAACTGGTCGAGGAGATTCGGGCGGTCCTGGGGCAGGTCGCCGCCGCGGCACATGCCCACGCATCCGCGAGCCAGCAGGTGACCGCGGCAGCCCAGGAGCAGGGTGCCGCGACCCAGGAGATGGCCGCGCAAGCGAGCGAGTTGAGCCAGGCGGCCCAGCGGCTGCGCGGGTTGGTGAAGGGATTCCGAGTCTAGCTAGCGACCCTTCTTGGCGGCTTTGCCCTGGCGCCGGGCGGGAGCCGGCCGCTTCATACGCGTCTTGGTGACGCGGCGCTTCTTGGCGGCCGCCCGCGCTTCCTGCAACACCCGGTCCCCCTCGGCGGCGCCGATGAGCCCGCGTCGCACGGCGTATTGCACCAGCTCCTCGGCGTCTTCGCGCCGGAACTCGCCCACCCCCGCGCCGGCACGGATCATGTTCACGATCGCATCGGCGACGGGGCTGCGCAGGACGCTGGCTATTCCGGGGACGGTTTCCAGTGCGCAGGACGCTGGCTATTCCGGGGACGGTTTCCAGCAGCGCGGTGATTTGCGACCCGGCAAGTTCGGGCGCCATGCCTGCTCCTTTTTCAGTGCGCCAAGACTAGCGGGTCGGGGAGACTGCGTCAAGCGGGCACGGTGGGGACGCCGAACATCATAACACGCTATGAAATAACGACTTACGATGTCTGGCCTCGTGACTTGGTACTGAGGAACCGGTTCGGCGCGCCCGGCCTCAGCGGGCGGGGCTCGGGGATCGCCCGGGCTGTCTGGCCCGAAGCTGGCGCGGCGCGCGTCGCCAGATCCGCCATTCTGACTGGCTCAGGATCTCCCCCAGGACGGTCTGGGTCTTGGGGTCCACCCGCATGTCCAGGTGCATGTCCAGGCGATACTCGGCTGCATCGGCCCCGAACCCTCGGAGCACGAAGCCGGAGCGCGCCGGCTCAACGGAGTCGACTTCGAACTCCGCTACCGGCAGGAAGTCGGGGTCTGGATGTTGACCGGTCGCCATGGGCAACCCCCTGCGAGGGGTGGAAGGGCTGAGAGTAACCGCAATCCCTAGCCCGTCAAGAGGATGGGCCGTTTGCGGTGAGCCCCTGATGAGGGTAGATTGAGCGTCCCCTGAGAGCCCGGAGGTCGTGGCAGTGGGACGGCGAGGCATCAAGGAGTATCGGGCCCATGAGGCCTTGCAACTGATTCTCGCGGACCGAGACCACGAACCCCTGTCCTGCCCATCCTGCGGGCACCGGACCATTCAACGCACCCCCCGCCGGCGCTTGACCGCGGCCTGGCGCGATCCCTGCCGCCATGTGACGCTCCGCTGCGGGAAATGCGGCCGCCAGGCGGTGTACGTCCCGCGCAACGTGACGCAGCCCTCGGACTCACAGCTGTTGGCGCGGTAATGGGAGGGTGGTAGTGGCGGGCGACGCCATTCAGATGATGGGCACCATCAAAGAGGTGCTCCCCAACACGACCTTCCGAGTAGAGCTGGAAAACGGGCACGAGGTGCTGGCCTACGTCTCCGGCAAAATGCGCAAGAACTACATCCGGATTCTCCATGGTGACCGGGTAGCGGTGGAGTTGTCGCCCTACGACCTGACCCGAGGCCGCATCACGTACCGATACAAGTGAGCGCTGAGCGGTGCGCCGGGTCGTAACGGCGTCTCTTCGGGCACAGGGCCGGGCCGGACGACCCCGCGTACCGCGCACCGCGCACCATTTCAGACCACCCACCTCTCAAACGCCGTCTCCACCGCCAGCTCCGACTCGACCGTGCATCCGGCGCGGCGAGCGCCGTCCAGAAACGCGCTGAGCGCGCTGACGTTCTCTAGGCGCAGCTTGAGCAGGTAACGGTCGGCGCCGGTCAGGCGGTGACATTCGAGCACCGCGGGAGCCCGTCGCCAGCGGGTCAGAAGCTGCGGCATCGGCGCGTCGGGCCCAGGGTGCACGTGCACGAAGGCGATCAGCGGTTTCCCAGCGGCCTGAGGGTCGATCCGGGCGTGGTAACCCACGATGACCCCGGCCGTCTCGAGCTTGCGAACCCGCTGGAAGGCGGCCGGGGCGCTGAGCCCTACGGCCTCGCCCAGTTCCTGGTAGGGGAGCTTACCATCGGCCTGAAGGATTGCAAGAATACGAAGATCGGTATGATCGAGATTTGACAAAATATCATTCCGCAAGATAGCATCACTGTGAAATATAGAGTCAAGGCCAGCGGGCCGCAATGCACCCCGCGCACCGCTCACCACTCACTGAGGGTGGCTAAACAGTCTATCCCAGCGAATGGCCGTGAAGATCGGCAGGGGAAGGACGCCGTTCTTGTCGTAGCTGTAGTAGATGAACAGGGGGCGGCCCCGCACCCGGTCGCGGCCGAGGAAGCCCCAGTAGCGGCTGTCGTAGGAGTTGTCCCGGTTGTCGCCCATTACGAAGAACGAGTCGGCCGGCACCAGCAGCGGACCCCAGTTCTTGAGAGTGGGCCGGTACGCCCGGGGTTCTCTCCCGACCAGGTGGCGCACCTGCCAGGCCCGCATTTGCGGGTGTTCGGGGTCGCTGGTGGGGTCATTCCGGATGACGTAGGGCTCATCCAGCGGTTGGCCGTTGATCGAGATGACGTTGCCCTCCATCGCGATGGTGTCGCCCGGTATCCCGATAATCCGTTTGACCACGTTGACGCCCGGCTCTTCCACCGAGTCGAAGACCACCACGTCGCCGCGCGTGGGCTCCCGAAACGCGGGCAGCCGTTTGTGCACCAACGGCACTTCGGCGCCGTAGAGCGCCTTGTTCACGAACAGGAAGTCACCGATCAGCAACGTGTTCTCCATGCTGCCCGACGGAATGCGGAACGCCTCCACCAGGAGAGCGCGCAAGAAGAACCAGATGACCAGCGCCGCGGCGAGGGACTTGGTCCACTCCCACGCCGACTGCGCCAGCGACTTGTTGGGTGAAGCCTTCACGTCTCGACGACCTCCCTCAGGTTGAGGACTTCCCTAGTGCCGTTCCAACTGGTTCCGCCTCTTAGCTTGCCTACTCGCGAACCCTAGGCGCAACAAGTTGGAACGGCACTAGTCTCGCGGTTCTACCCAGTCGGCCACGAACAGGTTCGTCTCCCCGGGCAGGGAGCCGAACCGGTTGGACGCGAACACCAACTGCTTCCCGTCCGGCGAGAACATGGGGAAGCCGTCGAACTCCTCGCTGGTCGAGACCTGCACCAGCCCGCTCCCATCGAGGCTGACCAGATAGAGATCGAAATTGCGCGAGCGCGGGTCTTTATGGTTCGACGCGAAGATGATGCGCTTGCCGTCGGGATGGAAGTAGGGCGCGAAGTTGGCGCCCCCAAGCTGCGTCACCTGGCGCTGGTTGGAGCCGTCGGCGTTCATCACGCGAAGCTCCATCCGGCTGGGCCGGACGCGTCCTTGGCCCAGCAGCGCCTGGTAGTCCGCGACCTCTTCGGGCGTGCTCGGGTGCCAGGAGCGGTACACGATCATGCTCCCATCCGGTGAGAAGAACGGCCCGCCGTCGTACCCGAGATCCCTGGTGAGACGGCGTACGTCGCTGCTGTCCAGGTTCATGGTGTAGATGTCCAGGTCCCCGTCCCGCACCGAGGTAAACACCCATCGCGTACCGTCCGGGGAGAGCGTGGCCTCGGCGTCGTATCCCGGGGTGCTGGTGATGCGCACCAGGTCCGAGCCATCCAGCGCCGAGGTGTAGATATCGTATTGGTACAGGGGCCAGACGTAGCCCTGGGAGAAATCCGGCGGCGGCGGGCACTTGGCGTCGTGCTCGAAGGTGCTGGAGTAGAGCACCCGCCGATCACCGCCGTAGAAGTAGCCGCAGGTGGTCCGGCCTAGACCGTTCGAGACTCGGCGCAATCCGGTGCCGTTCACATTGATGACGTACTGCTGGTCGCAGGTCGAGTCGTTCTCCTGGCGCTGGAAGATCAGCTGCGTGCCGTTCCGCGAGAAATATGCCTCGGCGTTCTGCCCGCCGAAGGTGAGCTGGCGGAGGCCGGCGAAGAAGCGCTCACCGGGTTCTGGGGCGCGGGACATGGCCCGGGGTGATTGACCCCCGGCGGAACAGGCGGCGCAAAGGGTGAGGAGGGAGAGCCGACTGCGGTGAATGGCGCGCATGATCAGGCGGTCTGGCGGACGGGGCAATATAACTAGTGTCTATCCTGA
>JACPAP010000044.1 GCA_016180765.1 Gemmatimonadota bacterium | reverse complement strand
CGATGCCGCCATGGATTCGGCACGGCGGGCGGTCAAGACGGAACGCCTCCTCTTCCGGGGCCAACGGCCGCTTCGCACGCTCGAAGAGCACAACGTGGTGGTGGTGGACGGGCACCTGACCTCGCCCTGGAAGGCCCTGGCCGGGGCGTCGGCGGCGCAACAACTGGGCGCCCGGAAAGTGTGGATCGCCGCGGCCGCGTGCACCCAGGCGGTGCAGGAGCGCATCCGTGCCCGCCAGTACGATCTGGTCTGCCCAACCATCTTGCTCGACCCCGCCGGGCATCCCCGTCCGTTCGGTGACCCGCAGGACCCCAGCGCCGAGCGGCTGCGTAGCATTGTCGTCGCCAGGCAGGCTGCCTAAGACGGGGCGGGCGGGGTGGGCGCGGCGGTCAGGGCGGACCGGTACCAACGCCGTCTTGTCCGCCCTGACCGCCCTGACCGCCCAGGCCGCCGTCTTTCCGTCGGGCCTCCGAGCTCAGCTGGCTCCTCCCGCCACCGGGGGCGTCGTCGAGTTCGACCGCCTGCTCCAGCGCATCGCCGAGCCGCGGCGGATCCTGGTGATCGGCGCGCACCCGGACGATGAGGACACGGAGTTGTTGGCGCTCGCGGCGCAGGGCTATGGCGCCCGAGCCGCGTATCTGGCGCTCTCGCGCGGTGAAGGTGGACAGAATCTGATCGGTGAGGAGCTGGGCGAGGCGCTGGGCTTGCTGCGGTCCCAGGAACTGCTCGCCGCGCGCGCGACCGACGGCGCCTGGCAGTTCTTCACCCGGGCGTATGATTTCGGCTTCTCCAAATCACTAGAGGAGACGCTCCGCTTCTGGCCGGCGGACACCTTGCTCAAGGACGCGGTGCGGGTAGCTCGCTTATTCCGGCCTCACCTCATCGTCTCCGTGTTCTCCGGTACGCCGCGGGACGGGCACGGGCAGCACCAGGCGGCGGGCCTCACGGCGCAACGGGTGTTCGACGCGGCCGGCGACCCGGCGAGATTCCCCGAGCTGCTGCGCGAGGAGGGCCTGAGGCCGTGGCAGCCGCTCCGCCTCTACCAATCCACGCGCTTCGATACCACCCGCACCACCGTCCGGCTCCCAACCGGCGCCCTGGATCCACGCTCGGGGCGTTCCTATCACCAGATCGCCATGGCCAGCCGCAGTCTGCATCGCTCGCAGGACATGGGCCAGCTCCAGCGGCTGGGGCCGGCGCAAGCCCGGATGGGGCTGATCCAGGACCGCACCGGGATCACCCACGCCGGGTCCGCAGACGACCTGTTCGCCGGGATCAAGCGGGAGGAGACCTGGCTCACCGCGCTGGCGGACTCGCTCCGCGGTGTGACCAGCCCGGGGCGCATGGCCCAGGTGGCGTCGGTACTCGCGAAAGCTCTGAGTCGGCTGGACCCTGAGCCGGACGTGGCGGATTCCGTCACCCGCGCCGAGCTGGAGCGGGCGCTCGCGGTCGCCGCGGGGTTGGAGATCGACGCCTTGGCCACCACCGAGGAGGTGGTCGCCGGCGATCGCGTGGACGTGGTGCTCCAGGTATACAACGGAGGCGCCTTCGACCTCCGCGTGGACTCGGGAGGCGTGGTGGCGCCGGCGGGCTGGCGCGTCGAAGCGCCGGACGCCGGGCCGATGAGGCTGACCCCGGGCACGCTCGAAACCCTGCGTTTTCGCGTGACCGTGCCGCCGGACGCCCGGCCGTCGCAACCCTACTTCCTGGAGCGCCCCCGGCAGGGCCGGCTGTACGACTGGAGCGGCGCGCCGCCGTCGGTCCGAGGCAGGCCCTTCGAGCCGCCCTTGTTCACCGCGCGGGTCGCCGCCTCGATCCTCGGCGCGCACGTGATGCTCGCGCGGGAGGTGAGTTACCGATTCAACGACCAGGCGTACGGTGAGATCCGGCGGCCGCTGCGCGTAGTGCCGGCGGTGGACGTGCGGCTGGATCCCGATGTCGTGGTCTGGCCCGCGGGCGGCAGCCCCACCCGCGCGTTCACGGTGACGCTGAGCTCGCACGCCCGCGCCGCGATCTCCGGCGAGGTGCGGCTGGTGGCAAACGGATGGCCGTCGCCGCCGGCGGTGCCGTTCACCCTGGACCAGGCCGGGGATTCGCGCGTCGTGACGCTGGACCTGGCGCCCCCCAGCGCCGTCACTCGTGCCGCGGTCACGGTCGCGGCGGTCGCGCGGACCAGCGACGGTCACGAGTTCCGAGATCACACCGTGATGGTGGCGTACCCGCACATCCGTCCCACGCAGGACGTCCGAGGCGCGTCGGGGGGCGTGCGCGTGGAGCCGATGGCACTGCCACCCCTCACGCGGGTGGGCTACATCCGAGGGGCGTCCGACCGCGTGCCCGAGGCGCTTCAGCAGGTGGGGCTACCCGTGGTCTTGCTGACACCCCAGGATCTGGCGGACGGGGACCTCTCGCGGTTCGACGCCATCGTGGTCGGGAGCCGCGCCTACGAGACGGACACCGCGCTGGTCCGCCACAATCAGCGCGTGCTGGCGTATGCGCGGCAAGGCGGACTGGTGGTGGTGCAATACCAGCAGTATCCGTTCGTGCAGGGCCGGTTCGCGCCGTACCCGCTCACCATCGCTCGTCCCCATGATCGGGTGACCGACGAAGCCGCGCCCGTCCAGCTGCTCGATTTGGATCATCCCGCCTTCACCACGCCCAACCGGATCGAGGCCGCCGACTGGGACGGTTGGCCACAGGAGCGAGGCCTGTACTTCGCGCGCACCTGGGACGCGGCATACACGCCGCTGTTGGAGATGGCCGATCCGGGCGAATCGCCGCTCCAGGGCGGCCTGCTTGCGGCTCGGGTCGGCTTGGGCACCTACGTGTACACGGGGCTGGCGTTCTTCCGGGCGCTGCCGGCGGGAGTGCCGGGGGCGTTCAGAATCTTCCTGAATCTCCTGGCGCTGCGGTGAGGGCGGTGGAGCGGGCGCCATGAAACCCTCTTCGGGGATGAAGCGCATCTCCGTGCTCATGGCCGCCGCCTTCGTGGACATGATGGGCGGGGCGATGATCTTTCCCCTGCTCCCGTTCTACGCGCTGCACCTCAAGGCGGCGCCATGGATGATCGGCTGGATGATCGCCTCCTTCTGGATCGCCCAGCTCGCTTCCTCGCCGCTCTGGGGTCGGGTGTCCGACCGCTACGGCCGCCGGCCGGCGCTGCTGGTGGGATTGAGCGCCTCCGCGCTGGGCTTCCTGGTGTTCGCGTTTGCGGTGACGCCGTGGATGCTGGTGCTGTCGCGTCTGGTGCAGGGAGCGGGCGGCGGGACCACGGGCGTGGCGCAAGCGTATGTGGGAGACGCCATCGAACCCAGGGACCGCGCCAAGGCGCTGGGTTGGCTGTCGGCCGCCACCAACGCCGGGGTGATGATTGGGCCGGCCATCGGGTCCCTCGCCACCAACGTAGGTCTCGCCGCGCCGGGGCTGATCGCCGCCACACTCTGCCTGGGCAACGTGTGGTACGCGTGGCGCTGGCTGCCGGAGTCGGCGCCGCACCGGCGACCCAGCCAGCAGGCCACCGCGCCGGTCGGGCCCCGCCGGCCGGTGAGCGCGGTGGTGTGGGAAGTGTTCCAAGCCCCCAAGGCCGACGTGCCGCGCCTGATCTGGATCTACGCCGTGGGCATGCTGGGCTTCATGTCCATGGCCGGGGTCCTGGCGCTCTATCTGGACCGGGCGTTCGGCGTCACCGAGAAGACGATCGGTTTGTTCTTCGTGTACACCGGCGGCCTCTCGCTCATCATGCGGGCGCTCATCCTGGGCAAGATGGTGGACCGCTTCGGCGAGACCGGCGTGATACGTATGGGAGCCGTCATGCTGGCGCTGGGACTCGCGGGCATCCCGCTCGCGCCCAACGTGGTGGGGCTCGCGGCCGTGATCGCCCTGATCCCCATCGGCACGGCGCTCCTGTTTCCCGCGACCTCGGCCCTGGTGACGCATCGCGCGCCCAAGCAGGAGTTGGGTCAGGTGCTCGGGGTCCAGCAGGCGTTCGGCGCCGTGGCCCGCGTGATCGCGCCGATCTGGGCCACCGCCGCGTTCCAGGCGCTGGGCGTGGGGGTGCCGTTCTACATCGCGGGCCTGGTGGTGGCGGTGGTGGGATTGTTGGCGTTCGGGGTGAGACCCGCGTCGGAGGTCCGGGCGGCGCATCCCGTGGCGTCGTCCTGACGCCGCGCCGCAGCCCTGGCCCGTGGGAACAGCCGTGGAGCGGGCGCTTGCGCCGAGGTGACTGGCAGCCGATTCTTCGCAGTCCTCTAGCCCGTTTTCGGCGACCCATGACACCCGACACGGCCCCGCCCGACCCGGGTTCACGGCAGTTCCGCGCTACCCTGTTCCGCGTGATGGCGGTACAGGTGGCCACGCTGCTGTTCCTCTGGCTGCTCCAGGCCCGCTATACCGGGTGAGCGGGACGCGGTGCGCACGCTAGACTGGGTCATCATCGTCGTCTACCTGGCGTACGTCCTGGTGGACGGCGTCCGCCGCGCCAAAGGCACCCGGGAGCTCGAGGGCTACTTCCTCGCCAACCGGAGTTTGCCCTGGTGGGCGGTGGGCCTCCCCGTCATGGCGACCCAGCTGTCGGCCATCACCCTGATCGGCACCACGGGGCAGGGCGCCACCGACGGCATGCGGTTCGTGCAGTTCTACTTCGGGCTGCCGCTGGCCATGGTGATCCTGGGTGTCACGCTGGTGCCGTTCCTCCACGGCGCCAAGGTCTTCACCGCCTACCAGTACCTCGAACGTCGCTTCGACGCCAAGACCCGCTCGCTGACGAGCCTCCTGTTCCTGCTGGCGCGTGGCATGTCGTGCGGCACGATCATTGCCGCACCGGCCGTGGTGTTTTCCGCCGTCTTCGGGTGGGATCTCGTCTGGTCGGTGGCGATCATGGGCATCCCGACGGTGCTCTACACCATGATCGGTGGGGTGCAGGCCGTGACCTGGGTGGACGTGAAGCAGATGGTGCTCATCGTCTTGGCGCTGGTTGCCGTGGCCGTGGTGTTGTTGGTACAACTGCCGGTGAGTCCGGACGACGCGCTGGCGATCGCGGGGGCCACCGGACGGGCGCGGGTGTTCGATTTCTCGTTAAACCTGAACGA
>JACPAP010000129.1:24763-27326 GCA_016180765.1 Gemmatimonadota bacterium | reverse complement strand
AATAGCTCCGCCAACGTCCCGTCGGTCTTCAGGTACCCGGCCAAGATGCCACGCGTCGCGTTCGTGCCCGGGCGCACCAGCGTGGCGCCCGCACCGTCGCCGAACAGAATACAGGTAGCCCGATCGGTATAGTCGGTGATGGTGGACAGCCGCTCCGCCCCTACCACCAGCACGTGGCGGGCCATGCCGCCGGCCACCATCCCTTCGGCCATGGAGAGACCGTAGATGAACCCGCTGCACGCGGCGGAGACGTCGAAGGCCGCCGCGTTCTTGGCGCCCAGCAGGGCCTGGAGATCGCAGGCGGTAGATGGCAGCAGGCGGTCCGGCGAGGCGGTGCCGAGAATGATGGCGTCCAGATCCTCAGGTCCCAGGTCGGCGTCCGCCAGCACCTGGTCGGCCGCGGCTTTGGACATGAAGGCCACGGTCTCGGACGGCCCGGCGATCCGGCGCTCGCGAATGCCGGTCCGCTCCACGATCCATTCGTCCGACGTGTCCACCAGCTTCTCGAGCTCGGCGTTGCTGAGGACCTTCTCCGGCACGTAACGGCCGGTGCCGACCAACTCGGCGAACGGACGCTTCATGCCACGGCCTCCCCGCCCGCGAACTCCGCGCCGATGTGCTGGCTCAAGTGGCTCTGCACCGATTGCATCGCCACCCGGATGGCGTTCTTGATGGCGCGGGGCGGCGAGGAGCCGTGGCAGATGATGGAGACGCCGCGGATGCCCAAGAGCGGCGCCCCGCCGTACTCGGAGTAGTCCAGCACCTTGAAGACCCGCTGCATGGCCGGCGCTTCCAGGACGTCCCGGCCGACCTCTCGATCCAGCAGGCCGTGCACCAGCCGCGCCACCGATTCGTAGAACTTGAGCACCACGTTCCCGACGAACCCGTCGCACACCACCACGTCGCAGGCCCCACGCAGAATGTCCCGGCCCTCGACGTTCCCGATGAACTGGAAGTGGGTGCTGTGCTTCAGGAGGGCGTAGGCCTCTTTCACTGCCGCGCTGCCCTTCTCCTCCTCCTCGCCGATGTTGAGCAGCCCGACGGTGGGATTGGAGCGGCCCAGCACGTCCCGCGCGTACACCGCGCCGATGTAGGCAAACCCCTGGAGCTCGCGCGGCGAGCAATCCACGTTGGCCCCGCCGTCGAGCACCAGCACCGGCTCGCTCCCGGTGGGAAACAGCGTGCCGATCGCCGGGCGCTGCACGCCGGGGTGCAGGCCCAGCAGGATGGTGCTGGCCGCCATGACCGCCCCGGTGTTGCCGGCGGAGATGAAGCCGTCCGCCCCGCCGCGTTTCTGGAGCCCCAGCCCGATGCCAATGGACGACTTGGGCTTCCCCCGCACGGCAGCCAGCGGCTTCTCGCCCATGCCGACGACGTCCGGAGCATCCACGATCTGGAAGCGGTCCGCTTGGGCGCCGTGCTTCGCGAGGGTCTCTTCAATCTCGGTCTGGCGTCCAACCAGCAGGATCTCGGAGGACGGGGGAAGCTCGTCGGCGGCCGCGAGCGCGCCTTCCACCGGCACGTCGGGCGCGAAATCGCCTCCCATCGCGTCCAGCGCGATCCGGATCACGCGTTGGCGTCCTCGATCTCCAGACGCTTGACCAGCGCGATCCGGATCACGCGTTGGCGTCCTCGATCTCCAGACGCTTGACGCCGCCGTAGTAGCCACAGCTGGGACACACCCGGTGGGGTCGCCGCGGATCGCCGCAGCGCGGGCAGGGCTGCAGCCCGATGGCGGGGGCCCGGTAGTGGGTGCGGCGCTTCCGTTTCTTACTCTTGGACGTCCTACGCTTGGGAACAGCCATGGGTTACCTCGCGTCGTCGGGGACTGCGTTCCGCAGCGCCTCCAGCGGCCCCCAGCGCGGGTCGGTGGACGGGCGGCAGGCGCAGCTCCCGACGTTCAAATCCTCACCACAGCCGGGGCACAGCCCCCGGCAGTCATCCCGACACAACACGTACGTCGGCGCCGACAGGATCAGCTCCTCGCGGACCGTCTCGCTCAAGTCGAGCACGGTCGCGCGTGGCTCGATGACCCAGGCGGAGGGATCATCGGCCGAGGGATCCTCGGTGAACATCACGCCTACCGGTACCGATACCGCCACGTCCACGGGGACCAAACACCGGCGGCACACGCCGCGCGCCGTGGTGGTCACCTCCCCACGCCAGTAGTACCGGCCGGGGCCGGCGCCCGCCAGCTGGCCGCTGACCTTCACCGGCTCGGCGAGTTCGACGTCCAGCCCGTCCAACCGAGGGTCATTGGGCGCGAGGGAACCTGCTATTTCCACCGAGCCGTGTTGGAGCGCCCGGAGGTCGAGCTGTAACATAGCCGCTAAATGTAGTGGTGACTACAACTTCGGTCAAACGCCCCATTCAACCCCACAACGCCCGCAGGTCTGCTTCGGGAAAGAAGAACGCCACCTCCCGCTGCGCGTTATCGACCGAGTCCGACGCGTGGATGGCATTGCGCTCCTTCGACCCGGCATACAGCCGCCGGATGGTTCCCGCGGCGGCGTCCGCGGGGTCCGTCGCGCCGATCACGGTTCGCAGATGGGCCACCGCGTCG